>JAHDHB010000489.1 GCA_020631545.1 Saprospiraceae bacterium
TAAATTATATTTTTCAATTTCCTTCTCCAGCTCTAAGTGTTGTTTTTGTAGTGTTGGATTTTTCAAGAAAAGTTGCTGATGCATCTCATCCGTAGCACAAAAAGACAGTGTATCTTTCGCTTTCACAGTTTCTAATGAATCTGAAAAATCGCGGCTTATATAGTTAAAGGAAGGTATCAAGCCAAGGGATAACAGCCCGATCCAAAGAAGGGAATAGTAGTTCATAATTGGGTATTTTTTCGGGTTTTATTTGTTGAAACTGCAATTTAAGGATATTTTCAAGAAATGACAAGCAAGACAAATCACTTCTAAACAAACTCTAGTTTTTGTACAACTCTGGAAAGAGCAAATTCATAAAAATATACGATTTAAGACAAAGGATTAATCGAACTCAAGTTAAAAGCCCATCGACCAACCCAATGCAACTAAAAAAACAAAATACCTACTTAACTCATAATCTTTACACTTAAACCCCAAAACATCAACTAAATCTTCGAATCGCAACAATAAAAAACACAAGGCCGACACCAAGTAGCCAATACCACCAAGCCCCGCTACTACCTTCCAAGTCTGCCATAGCCTTCGCATTCCCAATAAAAACCATACTGCCCCACACCGCAGGAGGTGCATCGCCCCTCAGCATCTCCAATTTCGCTTTTCGCAAGGCCACATCTTTAGCCAAGCCATTGGCTAAATACTGATAAAAGTGCGTCATCAACGTCCCAGTAGACATATCGTTTATTGACCACTGACTCGCTACAACGCTTTGTGTACCAGCGTAGATACAAGCACGGGCTAAACTAGCAATACCTTCGCCTTCCTGCCATTCACCAAGGGAAGACTGACAAGCAGAGAGCGTAACCAATTCGGTAGCAGAGAGATTTAATTGGTAAATGTCAGAGAGGAAAAGTTTTTGGTCATGTAAGGCTATAAAGGGCTGTTCTCCATCGGCTTTAGCGTGAGTAGCCCAATGCAAGATACGCCAATCCTTCTCCAATGCTTTTCGAAGCCCTTCGGTAGTTGCCGCTTCTTCCATCAAGCATTGCCCCTTGATTATGTTTTTAATGGCTGTCAATTCCGTTTGGCTATTTTCCAAGTCTCCGAAGGAAGGATAAGCGGCAAAATCAACAGGGGCAATGCCTAAAAATTGGCCTTTTGCGCTTGGCCGCTCTTGCTGTACGTACTGTGCTACGGTGGCCGACCAAGTGTAGTTGAAGGTATTTTCCTGTATTAGATATTCTATTTTATCACCTTCACTATCAACAAGTAACAATTCAAAATTCAAGTAATTTAGCCAACCGTCAGGAGCGATGAGGTAACGATTGATTCTAGGAGAAATGGGATGCCAGAGTCGTTTTGATAGTTTTTTATTAAGAGTTAGAAAGACATTTTTATCTTGGCTCATAAACAGGTCGGGATCACTCGCCATTTTTATCAGCTCCAACCATTCCTTCCGTTCCTTATTGTTGTATTTTATGGTATTTAGATGGCTATTTTCCTTGGAAATTTGCAAAGCATATAGAACGGAATCGCCTACAAAATACTCCAAGAAGGCGGTACTGTCATTCAATACCCCCTTGCGCAAGGCTTCTATATCAGGTACTTTAAAATTGTATTTGAATTGATAATAAGCGGGATAATCCTTTTCTAAAAAAGTGATTAAGTCTTCTAGTTCAGCCTTGATACTTAAATACTTCGAGCGGTTTTCTTCTTGTTCTGCTTCCTGCAATGCTTTCTTTAAATTCTTTATCTTTCCTAGCTTATCCTGAGGTAAGTTGGCCAATGTCATAGCCTGACGGTCACTCAAAGCATCGGCAAGCAAGACGGCTTTACTCTTTTCCATAAAATAAAATACTTCTTCTACATCTTCTAGTAAAAATGCCGTTTCGATAGCTTCTTTATAGATGGAACGCGTGGTTTTTCTCCAAAATAGTTTGGAATGTTCTTCCCGGTGTTCGTTGCGCATTTTATCAATTAAAATGTCCGCTGTTTTGTAGGTCTTAAGGGCTGCTAGTAGATCCTTCTGTTGTTGATTTTTTTGGTATAATTGCTTAAATACCTTGGCTTTGGATGACAAGAAAGTGAGCAGTTCAGCAGGTGCGCCCAGTACGCTCATGGTAGCTAAATCAGGGTTTTTATAAGGGTCTTTTTCGTTGCGAAATTGGGGGATGACTTGTTGGATGGCGAGGTGGTAGTGGTGTAGGGCGGTGTTGTATTGTTTTTGGTCAAAGAATACATCCCCTAGGTTGTCATACAGACTAGCGTACTCCATTGAGAAAACTTGCCCTAGCATTTGTTGCTTGGTGTTTAATACTGTATTTAAACTACGAAATGTCTTGTCTAAATCTCCTAATCTTCGGTAGACAATGCCGATATTTTCCTGAATGCGTAGGTAATGGTATTGATGCTTTTCTACTAGTGGTAACTTCTCTTGGTAATAGCTTAAAGCTGCTTGGTATTGACCTTTTTTTTGGAGCACTCCCCCCGTGTTTACATAAACATCTTGCAAAGAATACTTTGCTAATGCTGCTTTATTTCCCTTGATAGCTAAGTAGTTATTTTGTGCTATTTCCAACCAATGCATCGCTATGTCGTATTCTTTTAAATCATCGAATAACATGCCGTAGTCATTGGCGGTATAAGCTACATTGAAAGTGTCTTTCTGAGCCTTGAATTTATCAATAGCCGCTAAGGTATAATCACTGGCTTTTTGGTAATCCCCTAATTGTCGATAGGCATCACCCAAATCTCGAAAGGAACGAGCAAGGTAATTCAAAGCGACTTTTGAAGTGTCTTGCTGCAATGTTTCAATAGCTATACTTAGATGAACAATGGCGGAATCTATCTTACCCAAAGTGCGCCAAGTATCTCCTAGCTTCCAGTGTGCTTTCCCTGCTAAAAGGTAGCTGTCTTCTGAATAGGTTATCGCCTTGCTCAATGCCCATATCGCCTTTGTTTTTTCAGATATTTGGCGGTATTGGTAGCCTATTTGATAATATACTTGACTTCGAATCTGGTTGTTTAGTCGGCCTTTATCGCCATTATGGTAAAGACTATCCAAAAAGCATTCTTTGGCTTCCGTTGTCGAGAGCGTTTTGATTTGCTTTTTTATCCAAGCTGTCTCTGGTATGGCTTGGGCATCGATACAGCA
This sequence comes from Saprospiraceae bacterium, assembly GCA_020631545.1. Classification (GTDB taxonomy): domain Bacteria; phylum Bacteroidota; class Bacteroidia; order Chitinophagales; family Saprospiraceae; genus JAHDHB01. Next base: position 3,152 of record JAHDHB010000489.1, read on the forward strand.
AACATTCCATATCAAAAGAAAGAGTGTCCATAATTTGGCGATGGGTAATGCATTTGTTTTCATGTCTCAAATATAGTGAAACAGGTAAAAACGAAATGCTTCTGCATTAATCGATTTCTTTTCGTAGCGTTGGCTCCAGCCGACTAGCAGTTCCGTGAAGGTTACTAACGCTGCCAGTCGGCTAAAGCCGACGCTACGAGGAAATTGCTATCAACGGCTCAACACCATCCTCTTTGTAACTACACCAGTCTCACTCTTCAATACGGCAAAGTAAACGCCAGCCGCCAATTGTTCTCCTTCAAAATCATACGAGTAGCTTCCTACAGGTAAGTTTTCATCGGCCAAAATATTAACCAATTGCCCTAGACTGTTGTAAACAGTAAGGCTGATTTTAGATGGCGTTACTACACTCATGGTCAAGCGGGTATTGCCATAAAATGGATTGGGTTCTATGACTAAATTACCGTCTACGGTTGAAGGTAAAGCAGATTCGTCCTCCAAGGTCAGCACCTCAGCAAAGGTGATTTCTTCCTCCTCATTAGTAGCCGCTACGTATTGTCTAGTAGCAACACTCTCATCGCACTCCTCAATCGTAGCTAAAAAATAACTGCCTTCGGCGGCATAAAAACCATGCTCCAAACGGACTTCGTTACCGGCTCGAAAGACACTCTCACTTCCTAGGGAAACAATGCTATTTCCCCGTATCAAATTGCTCTCTTCTATAATTTCTTCTTCAAACAAAGGATAAGACACCCAAATCTCCGCAGAGTTAGACGATGAGGTAGTCTCCATTGTTAGGGGTACATTTAATACAAAATCGATACAAGGGTCAGAATGAGGTATCGCGTAAGGGGGCGCAAGCAAGTCCGCAATAATTCCCGCAGGCTCAGCATCAGTCATCCGTTTTATTTTGGCTGCGGCTGCCGTTACAAAAGGAGTCGCAAAAGAAGTTCCGCTTTTGTAAGCTTTTCCACCTTGAGCGCTAGGTAATGGACAATAGAGATTGTCTCCTATTGCAGAAATATCCCCATGACTAGAAAATGTCTTGCGCTTGTTTTGATAATCTACCGCACCTACAGCTATAATATTATCAAAATCAGGATAACGATTGAATCCCGAAGGCCAATGATTGTTTTTACCTTTACCGCCATTCCCTGCGGAGGTAACCAACAAAATACCTTTCTCCCAAGCCAATCGCATAGTGCTTTCCAGTATCGACGATTTTTTGCCATAATACCCCATGCTGATGTTGATGATGTCAGCCCGAGCATCTATGGCATATCTTAGCCCACAGACAAATTGGAACATACTACTCCTTTGCGACTTTCGCTTCACTTGAATATTCATCAATTTAACATTTGCATCTGACGGTACAAAGGTGGCGATGATGGCAGCTACTGCTGTACCATGTTCTCCTACTGCAATCAACTCACTAGGATTAGCAGCATTATAGCCTGAGTTTACAGGATTTACTGCACAAAGTGTGGGATCAGGAAAGTAGGGGTTATGCCAGACCTTACCTGACAGCTCCGATATCGTTTCGTCAAAGCCATTATCAATCACCGCAATCGTAAGCGGTTCAGGTTGTGGCATACCTATGTCCTCCAGCTTGCCCCATGTATAGGGATTGTCTTGTGTACAATGCTCAGGCTTAGGAATCTCCAATCGATAATTATAACTGGCCTCTTCTTCATTTAATTCAGTTCGTGCCTTTTTGACCGTTTCTTCTATTTCTGGGGAGTCGGGGGCTGTCCACAATTCTAAGGGGTCTTCACACATGCAAGTTTCCGTTCTTGAAAACCTATGTTCTTGCAATATCGCTATCATATTCGCCTCCTCCGTAGCCGTTTTTCCAGTAAAATCAACGACCAACTCAGTAGGTAGGTAATCTCCCTCAATCGGCCCACTATTAGGTGCATTGATGGTGACGATAAAACAAGTATCGTAGTTGAGCGTAGACGGATCACAAACTACATTGCAACGATAATGAGCATTATCTGCAAAAGTAGCATTAGGTAGGTTTAATGTGTTTAATGTATCTCCTGCTAAGGGAATGCCATTCTTTTCCCACTGGTATGCATGTCCCACAGCAAACGGTACTTCTAAAACAATGTTGTCTCCTTCGTAATGACTAATATCAGTACATGCTTGAGCAAATAAGCGATTACTCATAAATAAGGTTAGTATCAATATGGTGGCGATGAATTGTTTCATTGTTGTAAGTTTATTTTGTGGTTTAAAAATAATTATGATAATGGTTGTT
>JAHDHB010000490.1 GCA_020631545.1 Saprospiraceae bacterium
TGTAAGATTTAAGTAGTATGATGTTTATTATTTGCTAGCAAAAAATAATTTACGCTGGGAGCGTTTCATAGATCTTACATCATAAATCGTATTTTCTCATTAATTCTTACTTTTCGGAGTAACCTCTTTTTTAATCATAGAAACTCATCGTCTCAAAAGCGTCTTCTTCTTCCTTGGTTAAATAACAATTCCCAGTCCTGTTCATTTTTCAATAAAGCACTTAGATGTTGTGGAAATTCATTTTTTAAATCCACACTTTCTAGATCTTTGGATTCCGTTTTATCCATTAAAAGTAAACGAATCCAGTCAATCAATTCACTAGTAGAGGGTTTCTTTTTGATGTTTCGTACTTCACGTAAACCATAGAAAACACGCATGGCACTTTCTAGGAGATCACTTTGAAGATTAGGAAAATGTACATCAGCGATTTGACGCATAACATCCTGTTCTGGAAATCGGATATAGTGAAAAAGGCAGCGACGTAAGAAGGCATCCGGCAATTCCTTTTCATTGTTAGAAGTAATAATAACAACGGGGCGTTTCTTCGCTTTTATAGTACGTTGTAGTTCATAGCAATAGAATTCCATCTTATCTAATTCCTGCAACAAGTCATTTGGGAATTCAATGTCAGCCTTATCAATTTCATCAATCAATAAAACGACTTGCTTATCGGCTTCAAAAGCTTCCCACAATTTTCCTTTTACGATATAATTAGCGATATCGTGTACTTTCTTGGAGCCCAATTGCGAATCACGTAAGCGAGAGACGGCATCGTATTCATACAAGCCTTGCCTAGCCAAAGTCGTTGACTTTATATGCCAAGTAATCAGCGGCATATCCATGGAGCGAGCGATTTCATGGGCAAGAAGCGTTTTGCCCGTACCGGGTTCTCCTTTTACAATAAGTGGCTTTTGTAAATGAATGGCAGCATTAACAACGACTTGTAATTCCCTTGGTGCTACGTAAGTCTCAGTCCCTTTGAATTTCATTTTTGCTAGTAATTGGTTGTTGGAAAAACGATGAAGCGCAAAAGTACAGGAATCTATTTATTGTCTTAACGAAAAAGGCATATTTCTTAGTTTTTAGTTCTAGATTTCGACAATGTTACTTGTAGAAGATGGTATAGCCAGAACCAAGAAAAAGTGTTTTGCTTAGGTGTATTAAATAAGGTCGCAGACCTCCTCGTAATTCTTTTGCGTCTAGTACGTCACGTTTATATCTTCTTATGAGCCTTATATGGTTAAAAACCGCAAAACGATAATACCACATGTCATTTTCTGTACAAAAAACGTAGAAATTTATGCCCAAGAACCTAATCCCTTAGTGGAATCTTCAACATTTCTCTTGTCTCTTCAATAGTTGCTATTTCTCGCCCCATCATATTGGCCAGTTTTACACCCCATTCTACACATTCTCCGTTGGATTTTGCCATTTCGTTATTGGGTAGGTAAAAATTATCTTCGAGACCTACGCGAAAGCTGCCGCCCATAGAACACGATACAGCGGCTAATTGCCATTGTTTTCTGCTGATAGCGATACATTGCCAATGCGCCCCTTCTGGTACTTGCTTGATTTGGTGGATAAGGTTTTCCGTGGTAGCGGGTATGCCTCCTAGTACGCCCATGACAAGACTGTACACGGCATTATCAGGAATCAAGCCCATATCGCGTAGTGGAACAGCATTACGAATATGCCCTGTATCGAAGCATTCCATTTCAGGAATAGTACCTGCTTCATTCATCACTTTTACAGCATATTCCATTGTGTCAAAAGAGTTTTCGAATACTCCATTCCAGTAGAATTGCTTGGCTCTCTTCGAATAAATCGCATAGTTCATACTTCCCATATTGAACGCTGCCATGTCTGGTTTTATATGCCCGATATGATTCAAACGTTCTTCCTTGGTAATCCCTATTGCGCCTGTAGAATAATTGATGATAACCTTGGGACAGCGCTTGCGCACTTCTTCATGAATTTCTTGAAAGACTTCAAGTCGCCAACTTGGAAAACCATTATCTTCTCTAGCATGGATGTGCAAAATGCTTGCTCCAGCATCGACAGCGCGTTTCCCTTCTTCTGCAATTTCGATAGGCGTATAGGGAATGTAAGGGCAGTGACTCCGATTTGTGGCTGCCCCCGTAAGCGCAGCAGATAATATTAGCTTTTTCATGAAAATGATATTTTTATGGCACGATGAGGAAGGTTATTCCACAAAGTATCATGCTTTTAACCTTCTAAATCGTCTTTTAATTCTTGGGCGTGAATATAAGGTTTTTTTAGTCCCTAGATAGTGAACACTTGCTATATTTTGGCAAAACTTTGTAGAGGCTCTACCATCTCCCCTCTACATTTTAGTGGCTATAATCGGATTAGGGTTATTAAAAACAGAAAGGCAAGGAACAACAGCTCTTAGTGTTCCTTGCCTTTTGTATAATTTCTAGTTTTACACTTTCTTAGTGCGCTACAGAAAATTTCATGGTACCGACATTCCAGTCGTTATCCGTAATTTTTAGGATATAAAGTCCTGCTGCTAATTGAGTAACATCCAATTCAAGAGATGGATTAATAGTGGTTGTTGTAACGCTACGTAGTTTTTGGCCACGAATATCAAAGATCTCTACCACTGCTTCTTTGTTCAACTCTCCTACAACAAACAGGGAAGTACTTGCAGGATTAGGAAACGCTTTTAACCCAAAAACGCTAGTAATATCTTCAACGTCAACTAAATCACCGCCATCACAATCTTCGTCAACACCATTGTCAGGAACTTCCGTAGCACCCGGGTAGGCATTAGGGTTCGTGTCATCGCAATCGGTATTATCCGCAGAATAATCCGCTGGTACACCATCACAAGTCGTCATCGTTGTCCCGTTTGGATCGCCGTAACCGTCATTATCTGCATCCTTATAATAGGTAACAAAGGTTAAACCGTCATCCACACCACCAGCACAGTCATTGTCCAAACCATCACATACTTCCGTATTCCCAGGATAAATTTGGTTGGAGGTATCATCACAATCTTGTGCATTATCAACGTACCCCGCAGGCGCACCGTCACAAGTCGTTTCGGTGGCACCATTAGCATCTCCAAAACCATCATTGTCCGTATCTATATAGTAGGTAACGAAAGTCAAACCATCATCAGCCGTACCACTGCAATTGTTATCTACACCATCACAAACCTCCGACATGCCAGGATTGATCATATTATTGTTATCATTACAATCTTGTGCATTGTTCACAAAACCAGTAGGCGCACCGTCGCAAGTTGTTTCTGTAGCACCATTAGCATCTCCATAGCCGTCATTATCGGTATCCGCGTAGTAGGTAACGAAAGTCAAACCATCATCAGCCGTACCGCTGCAATTGTTATCTACACCATCACAAACCTCTGACATGCCAGGATTAATCATGTTATTGCCGTCATTACAATCTAAATTATTAGCGACTGTGCCAGCCGGAGCACCGCCACAAGCAGCGGTAGGCGTACCATTCATATCTCCATAGCCATCATTATCACTATCAACGTAGTAATCAACCGAACTACCCACTGTAACCATAATTGTCATGGAGTTTGTAGAAGGAGCAACCGCCGCTCCTTGCTGAGCAGTAACGGTATAAGTCACGGCATGAGTTCCTACTCCAGCAGTTGCTGGGCTAAACACATTACCAGAAACACCTGTACCAGAGAAAGTTCCTCCTGTAGTGCCTGTAACGGTCATGGTAACATCTGCATCAGACTGACAGTAGCCCATAGCTAAACCAGAGAAAGAAGCATCTGGCTTAATTTCTACCCCAATAGCATATCCTGCTGCTTGATCATTTACAGGAATAGCAAGGGCAGAACAGCTTCCTCCTCCAAAAGGATAAGAAACAACGTCAGCCAAGAAATTAATAGAAACCTCAAAAACACCTGCTTCCGTAGGGGTTCCCGTTAAAGCTGCACATCCTACTACATAAGATCCTGCTGGTGCAGAATAAGAAGGTTGATTGGGTACCCCCATAGTCCCCGCAGGCTGTCCAGTAAAAGTAAAGTTGTCAATTGTAGAGATTTTAACCGCAATACCTGCTTGATTAGGATCGATCAATCCAGCATCAAAACAGTTATCCGTCAATACAAAAGATTCTGAATCTGAATACGGTACATTGACTGTTCCTACAGCCAAAAGGGTATCACAGATTCCTCCATAAGCCGGTAAATTTGCCGAGCAATCTACAGGAGTACAGGTTTGCGCCATGCCTTGAAAAGCAAAAGCAAAAAATGCTAAAAATAGTGAAAATCTTTTCATAAGTTGTTCGTTAAATAAAGGATGTTTGGGCTTTATTTATTACAAATTAAATTACTTCAAGCATCATGATTCCTAATTTGGAATGAATAACGGCGCTCTACCTTTTCTAAAAATGGTCTTTTCAGTCAAACCGCTATCTAGGAATTCACAAATAATAAAAGCTTAAAAATTATGGCATTTAACTGACAGTCAACCACCGCTTTTGTATAGCTGATTTTTCATCAAAAGTAATGAAGGTATATGCAGTCGAGTAAAAAACTTACATATAAGTCAAGCTTACAGAATCTTAAACAAGAATAAAATTCTATATTCCTAGATTCAGCTATATGCCTGTCAAATGTAGGAAAAACTTTGGAAAAGAAAGGAATGTGTAAATAAATTTTGAAGGTCCTTGATACAAGGAGAAACCTCGCTGAGTAAACAAGTACTATACAAGAAATGGACTAGCAGCTGATCGAAAAAAGTTGGATGAAAGGATCTTGCGTCTAATCTTGGATAAGGGAACGTAGTGGCTAGAATATAATAGCGCCTTAAGGCTAAGTGTAAGATGGCCTAGTGTGTTCAACCACTACCTAGCAGTTTACACATGTTCACTTGCTGGCTTTTATTGTAAATTCAGTTGCCAAGAAACGCCGAATTGGTCTTCAATAAATCCAAACTTTTGACTGAAACCATAATTGTTCAATGGCATCATAACTTTTCAGTTTTCGAATAGTTTTGTGAATAATCGTTCAATTTCGCTATTGTCTTCGCATTCAATATAAATTACTTTTACTTCGTTGACACTTTACTCAGCAATTCTCGGTTTGACCTAAAAAACATGTTTTTAGTAACTAAGGTGTGCTCTTTTACCCATTTAGGGCAAAACTTGGGCTTATTTTACGAACCAAAGGGGTGAAACCCCTTGCTATAGAGCCTCGAAGGCTACCGCCTTCTCTTGCGCAGGCCCGATAGCCTCCTATTGCTTTTGTCAAACCGAGAATTGTTGTTCCTTTAGGACATTCAATAAACCAATACACATAATTTAATTTTTTATATTTTCTTCTCTAATCATAGAGTGTTCGTTTTTTATTTTCCAATCATAATATTATACTCATCTGGAATTTCTATTC
>JAHDHB010000491.1 GCA_020631545.1 Saprospiraceae bacterium
TCCTTTGAAGCTAGTGATGAGGGATGTGCTACTACGTTGACTTGGGCTACAGAAACCGAAACTGACAATGAATACTTCAGTATAGAAAAAAGTGGTGATGGTGTGCGCTGGATAAGTATAGGCACAGTGCAAGGAGCTGGAACGACGGAAGAGCCACAATATTATTCTTTTACAGATAAAACCATAACGTCACTTTCGAATTATTACCGAATTCGTCAAGTTGATTTTAATGGAGAAAATACGGTTTCAGAGTCTGTTTACTTGCGTTCTTCTTGCTATGACGAAGAAATTTCTATTGGAATTACAGAGCTTTATCCCAATCCTGTGGGCAATGAAGACCGAGTGATTGTCAAGTTTTATACCGATCAAGATGCTGAAGCAAATATTTTAGTGACGGATGAACTTGGTAGAATTGTAATGGATGTTCCAACTGTATTGAGTGAAGGTCCCAATAGCCTTTCTTTCGAGTCCAAATCACTTGCAGCGGGTGTTTATTTTGTACAAGTACGCGGAGAGAATTGGTTTTCAAAGGTACAAAAGCTCGTTAAAATTCAAAATTAACGGTTTTTAAAGATTTTTTTTGATAAATTCATAAAGGTATGGCAATATTGTCGTACCTTTTTTTTATTGTTTAAAACTCAACTTAAACTTGGAGTTATATAGATGGTGTATTTAGTGCATAGTTTTCACTGATTTTCCTTGTTTGACTACTAGCCTTAATTCAAAACGACGAGGAGAATAGAGATGTGGTGGGAGGACATTTTAATTATATGCCTTGCAACGAAAGTGAAAAAATGCACGTCTATATATAAATGCTCAAACAATAAAATCAAAATCCCTAAATTTAAACCATTATGAAAATTTTCGTCAAGGTATTATTATGCCTAGTTGTTATTGCTGTGCAAAGTCATGGTATCCTTGCCCAAACGAGTTCTAAGTATGCTGTTCGTTTTAATAATGGTGTGCTAGACTCTACCAACTGTGTTTTTTCTACCCAATTAGAGGTGAAAGCACTGGAAGGCATGCCTAGTTTTAACATTGCTGACCAAAATTATCGAATTTCCTTTGGTAGGAACCTCGTTGATCCTCGAATTACGCAAGAGCTAGAATTAAGTGGAACGGCCATGGTACCAGGGTCGACTGGATTTATTGCTCATTTTTCTCCTCATCATCTTAATGGTGGGCTTGATACCGTCATGTCTTACAATGTTGTTTTGGAGGGCGGTAGTGGGTATCCAATTGATGATACTCGTTGGTATCCTGTAGGACGGATTGCATTTACCATTGTAAATCCAAGCTGTTTTACCTTAAAATGGCATACGCATGATCCTATCCATTTTCCTCCTACATTTATTGGTGAAAAAGATAATGAGATTTTATTTGAACTAAACGAAGGGCGTTACGAAAATTACACTTATTGTCCGCCATGCCCCAATTTTGCGCCAATAGAATTGGCCGGCTTTGAGGCTCTTGATCAGGGATGTTCAACCTTGTTGAAATGGGAGACTCTTACGGAGACGAATAATGAGTATTTTAGTATTGAAAAAAGCCTTGATGGAATTCGTTGGACATCTATTGGTGTAGTAAAAGGAGGAGGAACAACTTCAGATGTTCGCTCGTATTCTTTTGTAGACGAGTCTATTAGTGCTTATTCAAATTATTATAGACTTCAGCAAGTCGATTATGATGGCAGTTTTTCAAACTCAAAAGCTCTGAATGTTCGTTCTTCTTGTTATGATGAAAATATCATTATCGGGATTACTGAACTTTTTCCAAATCCTATTCTCAATGATGATAGAGTACAAATCAAGTTTTATACGGATAAAACGGAAAGAGCTAACATCTACATCACCGATGAATTGGGGCGTTTGGTCAAGGAAATTCCTATAAATGTTTCGGAAGGATTGAACAACCTCTCCTTTGAAGCAAAATCTTTAGCCGCAGGTCTGTATTTTGTGCAAGTCCGAGGAGATAATTGGTTCTCCATTGTACAGAAACTCGTAAAGATTCAAAAATAGCCCGTAGCGTTGGCTTCAGCCGACAAGCTGTTCCGTAACGATAAAATAAATATAGTTGCCAAGGAACAGCTTGTCGGTTGAAGCCAATGCTACTACAAACCGATTACACGAAAAATAAAGCTAAAAACGCTAAGAATTCCAGCAAGGAATAAGAAAAAAATCTCCACAAAAGGCTTAGCCAACATCATTAAAGAAGCAATTATCCATCCTAGCAGAAGCCAGCCCTTACCAGCAGGATTTTTATAGCCACTAGTATCACAAACACAGTTTCCCCATTTTATATCTTCAGGTTGTACGCCTTTTGCTGTTTTCAGCAAGTAAAGAAAAGCATGTTCTTGTTGAAAAGCAGGGATTTCCATTGGGTGAAACTCATAAGCTAATCGATTGGCATTATGATGTCCATATTGTCTCAAGTATTTGAAATACAAACGGATATAATTCGAGAGGTAATGCACAATAAACAAGCGCATCAAGCCTATACCTTTAGCTTTGTAGAGATCTTGATATTGCAAAGCATGAAATAATTCATGCACAATAATCGCCAAACCTCCTTGTGTCCTTGGATTGTATTTCTTAAGGTAAATGTGAACTTTATCCGTATTGTAGGTGCCCGGCATCGCGATACCACTCACGTAAGCATCCCCGATAAACCAAGGCAAACCGTCAAAGAAATGAACCTTACTTAAATTTAAGGAAGGATAAATTTGCTCCAAGAGCTTAAGCGTACCTTTGTCGGGTATTATTTGTTTAGGAAAAACATGACGAAAAAGCTTTTCGACTTGCTTGTATAGACGTTCAGAAAGCTTCAAATGATTCTGTTTATATAAAATGTGCGTGTACCAAAATGCTGGTAAGCTTTCCTCAATATCCTTTTTTTTTGCTAGTAACAAAAGATTTTAGAGAAAAAAATCGAGAGGAGCCTTCATTTTTCAATCTATAGATTCACGATTTCCTTGTCCATGTAAAGCGCTAGTAATTCAGCAAGGTGGTTTCCTTCTTCCCTATTCATGCCTTTTCCAATAACAATATTTTTTTCTCCTTTCAAGGAAATATTGTAAGTAGTATCATTATCGCTATCGGATATTTCTCTAATGGAAATATTTGATATCTCAGAGAATTGAACAAGAGGAAGTTTGTTTTTGTAAACCGTTTTGTCTCTCTTTTTTACTTCTATTTCGTTATTGCGAATGATTTTCACAATATTTGAAATTATCTCATATCCGAATCCAAGTAGAATTAGGTAAAGAATGCCGGTAGAAAAAACACTGGAGTCCTCTTTAGGTATTTCTTTAAAACCAAAATACAAAAAGAGGGCTGTAAAAACGATTTCAAATAAAATAGTTACAATAAGACGCCTAACATTTCGCTTGATAATTAAAACGTTATTTTGACTATTGTCTATTAAAAATTGGGGTCCTAACATGAATTGTTTTTAGGTTAAATAATATATTCAATAATTCACCCTCAATTTGTTAAGAAATAAAAAAAATAGCAGTATTTCTCGACAGAAATAGCCAAATGTTAGACGGATGAAAAAATCATAGGAGCGTAGCATCAGGTATCCTAGAATTGTCTAGACAACTCTCTTTCCTCAAAAAAAGCATCGGTCTTTCCTTAGCGCCTATTTCGAGATATTCACCTCAACAGCATAAGATTCCAAAACATCAAAACCAAAATCTTCTACAATATTCACAATCAACGTTGTCGTTTCAGCATTATTTTGTAAAAGGAATCGATTCACTTCGACATTGATAACTTCCACCCTATTCGGTTCAATCGTAAAAGGAGAATGATCCGTCGTCAACCAAGGTACATTTTCATCAGTATCTATTTCAATAGGTTGGTCTAAAAGATTCGTAACGGTAATCGTCAAGGAATTCAAATCACGACCAAAATCAAGCGTTCGAGTAGAAAGCAAACCCTTGTAATCCATTTGAATATCAAGCTTTTCGTAGCTGTCAAGCCCCACATAACTATCAACGAAAGACGTAGTATAGCGCTCCTTTTCCGCACTTAGCGTATAAGTACCCTCCTGAATATTCTCAAAACGATAATTGCCATTATTATCCGTAACCGTGTTATCAGCGGCAGGGCCATTCAGGTAAACCGTAGCATTAGATACCGGTTCTCCAGTGTCAGCATCTCGTACTACGCCATAGAATCCACTGTTTTCTAGCGTAAGAATATCGGTATCACAAGCACCAAGTAAAATTAAAGCAAGGAGAACTGTCAGAATAGTGATATGTTGTTTCATGAGTTTCGTTTTATAGGAATAAAAATTCTTTAGCACCTAATTCAACAAGTATGCCAAGGGAATTTTACCCTCCTTCTAAGACGATGCTCGAAAACTCTAATAAATACAGATTATTTTCCTTTTTAAGGAACTGTTTTTGCAAATAATTTGTAAGATATAATAGTGCTGCTTATCTTTGCAGTCAATTTGGCTCCGTAGTTCAATGGATAGAATATCAGATTTCGGCTCTGAGGGTTGCAGGTTCGAGTCCTGCCGGGGTCACCAAAAGCTCTATAAATCAAAGATTTATAGAGCTTTTTTCTGTTAAATAGGTTGGTTTTAAATTGAGTTGAACTTTTAATTGATTGTAAGAGAGGTTTTTGGTTATGCATGTTTGCCTAAATAGTGTTAGAATGAAAAAGGCAACTTTTAGAGAAAATGCAGAGATTTCGCCATCTGGACAATGCGGGATGGGATAGAGCTTAGCCTTGGCCTGATGGCTTAAAATAGTTCCTAAACAATTGAGATTGCAATGTTTACTCAAGTCATCAGGCCAGAACATGCCACAAGGCAACCCCGGCACTGTCCAGATGACAAGGCCAGAACATTGCTTTTATCACCTTTCTCGGTCAGACACTAAATAACTGTCAATTCAAAAATTAAGACTAAAGATGAGCGTGAGGGAAAGTTGCACATTATTTCTTTTTCTTCATGCCGTCGTAAATATCTTGAACGTACTCAACAGGAACATCAGCTATTTTTGCGATTCGTTCTAAGGCTAAATCGGGTAGTTCTTGGAGCATTTTAATAATAATATTCTTTGTATTTTCTTCAGCGCCCTCCTTACTTCCTTGTAAATAGCGCAAATCCGTTTTTAGATCATAGGTGATGGCCATGTTATCAATAGTTTTAATGGTTATTTTCTGTAAATTACGCAATTTTGATAAAACTTCCAACTGTTTTAAATATCTGCGAAGGCTTAATTCATCTGTTGTCAGTAACTTAAGCCGTTTTACTATCGTTTCTAGCACAAACCCCTTCCAGCAAAAAATAAATTGAACAATTCCCTTCTTTCCTTCAATCTTGAGCGAGTATCCCAATAAATCCAAGGATTTTAGCCAAACGCCTCAATTTTTTTAGAAAAAAATAA
>JAHDHB010000013.1:0-11945 GCA_020631545.1 Saprospiraceae bacterium
TGAACGGTTTGAACAAGAGAGTTTGTGTCTTTGGGCATCGTAGGAGTGCGTGTATGCTAAAAACTTAACTTACTCCTTTTCTCACGCCAAATAATCTTACCTACTCCGCACAAAACCAATAATTTTCGTACTTTTGCCCTTCGTAAAATCAAAGAATGGCGAAAAACAAAGCAATAGCACCTTTTCTAAAGTGGGTAGGCGGCAAACGACAATTGATGCCTGCCATTACTGCCCTATTGCCGGATGATTTTGACCAGCTAAAATATTATGAACCTTTCGTTGGTGGAGGGGCTGTTTTGTTTCATCTACAACCGAAGAACGCGCTTATTAATGATTTTAATAAGGAGTTGGTCAATGTCTATCAGGTCATAAAAAATGATCCTCATGCTTTAATTGAAGACCTCAAATCTCATAAAAACGAAGAAGAATATTTTTATGCCATCCGTGCTTGGGATCGAGGTTCCATCTACCCTAAGCTTTCCGCTGTAACCAAGGCTTCTAGGATCATTTTTCTAAACAAAACCTGTTTTAACGGCTTATATCGTGTGAATAGTTCTGGTGAATTTAATGCTCCTTTTGGGCGCTATCAGAACCCGAAAATCGTTAATAAAAAAACCATACTTGCCGTAAGTGACTACCTGAATAGCAACGATATAGATATCCGAAACGGTGATTTCGAAGATGCTTTGAAAGACATAAAAAAAGATTCTTTTGTTTACTTCGATCCGCCTTACGATCCCGTTTCCAAAAGTGCTAACTTTACGGGGTATGTGCAGGGAGGATTTGACCATTTGGCACAAAAAAGATTACGGAATGTTTGTAATAAATTAACTAAAAAAGGGGTGAAGTTTTTATTGTCGAATTCTGCTACGCCATTTATCGAAGAGTTGTATAAAGATTACACCATCACCTACGCAAAAGCTAAACGTGCTATCAATGTCGATGCAAAAAAGAGAGGCCACATCAATGAAGTCTTAATCCGAAATTATGGCTAATTCTAAGAATGATAAGGCTTGGCTACAGCTATTTGAGAAACATAGGATAGCGGAGAAGATCGAACAACAGGGCAGTTTTTTAATTTCGTCAACGACTATCAATGAATTTCGAGAAGCGCGTTTGATGACGAAGTTTGATTATAAATCTCAACTGCCTCAAGTCTTTGCTAAATACAATATCTCCATTCTACCTACTGCCCGAGGAAGCTATATTCTTTCTAATATGGAAACGTTTAAAGTTTTCGAAAACAACAAAATAGCGATTACAAAAATCGATTTTCCTGACTTTTTGGAGAGTTTGAATTATAATAACATCACTAGTGAATCAACGGCTTTAAACTGTGCTTATGTTTCGGGAATTATCCAAGATTTTATTGGTGATGAAGCCTTAAAACCTACGGTCAATGGACGAATGGGATCTTCTTCTTTTCAGTTTCAAATTAATTCGAAAAAAGGTATTTTACCGATCCAAGTAGAAAATGCTCAGTTAGAGATAGATGCGGGGTATGAGGGGCGTGATGCTTTGCATTTGGTAGAAGCGAAGAACTCCTTGTCTAAAGACTTTTTAATCCGCCAAGTGTTTTATCCTTTTAAACTATGGTCGAATAAAATAAACAAACCGATTCGAAATTTATTCTTGACTTATACCAATGGTATTTTCCATTTTCGGGAATATCAATTCGAAGATCCTAATCATTATAATTCCTTGTATTTGCTTCGAGAGAAGAAGTATATGCTACGCGAAGGGGTCATCACTAGAGAACTGATAAAGAGACTACTAAAAGAGACAAGGATCGTACAGGAGCCTGAAATTCCATTTCCTCAAGCAGACTCGTTTGAACGTTTGATTAATCTCTGTGAATTATTAAATAAAAGTGGTGTTTTAAGTCGTGAAGAAATCACGAGTAATTATGACTTTGACCAACGACAAACTCGGTATTATACGGATGCGGGACGATATTTGGGCTTGATAAGCAAGATGAAAGAAGAAGGGGAAGTTTAAACTGTCAAAACAAGGAGAAGCACTATTTCAGCTATCTATCCTAGAACGCCAAAAACGTTTTATTTCTAGCCTAATTTCTCACCAGGTTTTTAATCGCGTGCTAGCGTACTGCTTCGAACACACAAGACTTCCTAGTAAGCCAATCATTGTTTCGATCATGAAAACATCGAATTTATTCAATGTGAATTCAGAAAGTACGTACTTCCGACGTGCAGCAACGATTACTAAATGGACGGAATGGCTTTTAGGAAAGATTGAGTAAAAAGAGTACCTATTCTTTGCATTTTACACTTTCCTCTAATTCTTTTTTCAAGTTTTCAAAGTCCTCATAACTTCGAATGTAATCTTCCGCTTCATAAAGAGACGAAGAAATCACTAATTGAGTTGCTGTATGACTGTACTGCATCGTATGCCAACAATAAGGAGGTATATAGACACCTCTGTCAGGAGAATCCAACACAAAAGTCTCTCGTTTACCATCTAGCATCTCTGTAAAAAGCGTAATTCTTCCAGAAACGGCTATCAAAACCATTTCGGTTTCATAATGAGCATGACGACCACGAACAATACTCTCTGGCGTAAAATAAGCCCAAAAAGTTCGTTTTATATCAAAAGGAATATTCTTATTCTGTTCTGCTACACTTAAATAGCCAATTTCAGGCCGACCAAGACGAGCAAAATCAATAATATACGGTACCGACATAAGGTTAGTATTGTTACATTCTATAGATTCCCACAAAGTAACATTTTTTAATGATCCTTTGAATTTTAGAGACCAGTATTTCTAAGCAAGTAGCTTATTTAATAATAACAAACTTATCGTTTAAGTGTTCATTTCTCCGCACGACAAGCGTATCTAAAGAAAGAATTTATCTTATGATTCAATTACTTTTACTTCTAAATTCCAATAAAAAACAGTTAACTTTGTTACGCTTACATAAAACTTATCAAACTAAAATTACTTTTTAGCTTAGGTGAGATTCCCCATTATAAACAGAACAAGCCAATGAACATGAAAATAGATTTCAACCTACCATATCTAACAGGAGAAGAATTGAATTATATTCAAAAAGCAGTAGCAGATGGCAAACTTTCTGGAAATGGTTTGCATACCAAAAAATGTCATGCTTTTTTTGAGAAAAGATATCATTTTAAGAAGACCCTGTTGACCACTTCTTGTACAGATGCCTTAGAAATGTCTAGCTTGTTACTCAACATTCAGGAAGGAGATGAAGTTATTATTCCATCTTTTACCTTTGTCTCCACCTCTAATGCATTCGTTTTGAGAGGGGCAAAAATTATTTTTGCGGATAGTTCTCCTACCAACCCTAATATTGATCCAGAACGAATAGAAGAATTAATAACCCCAAAAACTAAGGCCATTGTTGTTGTTCATTATGCGGGAGTTGCTTGTGATATGGATGCTATTCTAGCCATTGCACTAAAACACAATCTTTATGTAGTAGAAGATGCAGCTCAAGCTGTAGATTCTTATTACAAAGAACGGCCACTAGGAGGAATCGGGGACTTGGGCACCTTTTCTTTTCACGAAACTAAAAATATTATTTCAGGAGAGGGGGGAATGCTCGCAGTAAATAACGAAAAATTTATAGAAAGATCTGAAATAATATGGGAAAAAGGAACAAATAGAAGTGCTTTTTTTAGAGGAGAAGTCGATAAATATGGTTGGGTAGATGTTGGCTCCTCTTTTTTACCCTCAGAATTAATTGCTGCGTTTTTATATGCCCAATTAGAAAATTTAGATGCTATTCAAAATAGAAGAAAAGAGATATGGCAACTCTATTTTAACCGTTTATCCACTCTTCAAAATATGAATTTAGTTAAGTTGCCAAACATCCCAAGCTATGCGACGAATAATGCACATATGTTTTATCTAGTCTGCAAAACCATAGAAGAGCGTACTCTCCTTATAAAGTATCTTCGGGGCAAGGGAATTCATGCTGTATTTCATTATTTGTCATTACACAAAAGCCCTTTTTATAAAAAATATCACGATGGCCGCGTTTTACAGTATTGTGATCAATTCGCAGACTGCTTAGTACGATTGCCTTTTTTCTTTCAGCTTAGCAATGAGCAACTTAACTACATCTGTGATGCTATCCTTAAATTTTACTCCAAGAACAAAAGAATTGACTAAGTTTTCGACGCTGTCGCTTGAAAAACTCCTGTGTCTATTCTAATTTTTTAACTGTAAGGTTTTCCCAAGTGGCTACTTTTGTTTTAAATTGCTCGATCAACTTTTAAGATTAAACCAACATCACAAGTCTAAATGGCATGAATCCCTTGCTCAAGCCCAAGAGCCAAGAGAGCAAAATGTAGCTCAAAAGGAGGTTAAAAATAAAGCCATCATTTAGCAAATCACAAAACTAAAATCGTGATCACGCTATAAAAAAACTATTAGAACTTGACTTTATGATTTTTTTTTCTCATTTTTGACTAGGATTTGAGCAAATCAGCTCGTTTCTCTTTCCAAACCACATACATTGATTATTTTTTCGTATCACCAAGACGTTTCCTTCTACGTTTTGAAAGTGATATTTCTATGCTAAAATAATTATCGATCAATGAAATTCATACAGCGATTAGAACCTCATTTGGTAGGTATTACACTAAGTAAAACCGACTAGAATGATCGTTTTTCTAATTCTATCACCTGTATAAGATTCATTTCTTTCATTCTTTTAGGCTAACTTATTTTATAACAGTTCTTCTCGAACTTTTTATTTTTTGTTTCATCAACAAAGGAAAAAGAGATAGCTATTAAAAAATAACTTGGACTAGGTGTACAAAAACGACATTGAATGTCTAGCACCAGTAGTTAAAGGCAGACCATAACAAGTACATTTTTTTTGTATAAAAAATACACTTATGTAGAGGCAGTTTTTAACGCAGCATAGTAAAAAATAAGGTCAAATAAATAAGCAAGTATTTCTGAGTTAAACTACAGTGTTTTGAAAATTTGACTGTTCCTCTATTTTTTAAGGCAAAACGACCTGCCTTTTCAGCAAGAAAAGAGGGGCTTTAATAGTCATTTGCACATTTGCTCTAACATAAAACCGCTTAGCTTATTTAAACATAAACTGAACAATTTTAGAAATCTCATTTATTAAAACAAATATTTATTTTATGAAAACTCTTCAAACAATATTTAGTATCCTATTCATCCTAGGATGCTGGTTCGATTCTAACGCCCAACATCGCTGTGGATCAGAACAATTACAAAGTGAAATGACGCGATTAGACCTACAGTTTAAGAAGAATCTGGATAACTATGTGAAAAGTATACCTGAACGTGTAAAGAAAAAAGCGAATAAGGTAATGACAACAGTCGAAATACCCGTTGTTGTACACCTTATTGACGATCCTTCTACCTCAGCAGATGACGTAAGCGATGCTAGAGTACAAGAACAAATGGACATTTTAAATGCAGCTTTTGCTCAGACGAACCCTGATTTTGGTACTACGCCACCAGATTGGGCCAATGTTGCTGCTGGGAATACAGGTATTTCCTTTTGCCTAGCCCAGCAAGATCCTGACGGTAATCCAACAAATGGAATAAACAGAATATCAGGAACTATTAACTATACAAGTACCACAACCAATACGATTGAAGACACTTATAAACCCAACAATTTTTGGGATCCTACTCAATATATGAATGTATGGGTTGGGCGTATTCTTCCTCCAGGTACTGGTGGAGTAGCAGGCTATGCTTATCCTCCTACTCCAGGTACGGGGCCAACTCCAACAGAGGCTCGTGATGGCATTGTTGTTGACGTTAGTTTTTTTGGGGGAATAGCACAAGAAAGTGGTGCGGTAACGATTCACGAAGTAGGCCACTATCTTGGATTAATACACCTTTGGGGATTAACGAACACAAATAATACTTGTGCTAACGCAGATGGGATTTCAGACACCCCCGAACAAACTGCAAGCACGCAGTCTCAGACGACTATAGGATGCCCAACCCAAGCAACTGCTCCAGCTACTTGTGGTGTACCTCATATGTATGTCAATTACATGGATTATAGTAATGATTTAGGGTGCTACACCATGTTTACGGAAGAACAAGAAGCTCTGATGTGTGATATCCTTTTACAAGAACGCTCTAGCTTAGCCAATTCTATTGGTTGTGATAATCCTTGTCCTGCTAATTCTAGTTTTGCCTTGAACTGGGCTCCAGATCCTCCAGAAGAGATTACCCTAGGATCTTCTTTGACGCTGTTTGCTGGCTCAATTCCTATTCTTTCTTCTCCTATATATGACTGGACGATTGATGGTACTAGCTATACTTCAACATTTACTGCTACACATCAATTTTTAAATATAGGCGACAACATTCCAATCACAGTGACCGTAAGCAATGGTGACCCTAACTGTGACGAGACACTTACGGCATGGATTGACGTTGTTTGCACGGCAAGTGCTGATTTTGAACTGGAATCTAACACGATTGTTTTTAATACCAGTCTAGATTTAGCTCCTCTAACTCCCCAACCAAATACCGTTTACAATTGGACCATAACTGACGATACAGGTGTAGTAGCAACCTATTCAGGCAATAATACGGATGTTTTCTCCCATTTATTTGATACTCCAGGTGGTTATACCGTTACTTTGGAAACGGTCTATACCGATCTTGACCCTAATTTTAGTTGCACAGAGACAAGCTCTCAAGTCGTTTTAGTCATCGACCCAGCAGAAAATCCTGAAGATTTTTGTTCTACTGGATTAGACTTTAGTTTTGCCTTCCTTCAGAATAGATTAGGAGTCAATAGACGTATTGAACATACGGCTACGGTAGTAAATACAACAAATATGCCGACTAGCGTATTAGTGGAATTCCCTGCCACAAACGTAACGATTGAAGCGGAAAATGCTGCGGTATCTGCTGCACAAAGTTTAATCTTTACAATTCCTCCGAATGGAGTAGAAATAGTTACCTTTAATTATGGAGGTACTACTAATGCTAATGCAGAAAGAGTACAACTTAATGCAAATGGCGTAGAAGAAGATAAAAGAGTGCGGATAGTCTCTCTAAGCAATGCCCCCTTAGCTGTTTTTGCTGAAAATTTTCAAGAGAAAAGTAGGGATGCTGCTTTAATTTTACCAACTTCAGCACTAGGAAATAGATATTTTATAAGTTCTTATGTCCTCAACGGAGATGGGAATGGATTTCAAGGGCCTTCTGAGTTTGCTATTGTCGCTATTGAGGACTGTGAAGTATGTTTCACCTTATCTAGAGATTCAAATCCTATAAGTAATAGCTCACCAGCAACAGCAATACAAGCTAACGCTCTAACGTGTAGAATGTTGGATGCTGGTGATGCTTTACAAATTCGTTCAGATAATGACTTATCGGGTAGCGAAGTCACTAGTGATTGCAATTTTGCACTTTTTTCAGGAATAGAAGCTACTATAATTTTTCAAGACGGAGACGATTCTGCTCGCGGACGAGATCATCTCTATGAGCAAATGTATCCAGTAGATGCATGGAGCTGTACTTACTTAACGGTGCCATTTGAAGAACAGAATCCAACTACTAATACGAGTGCAGATATTTACCGAATCATGGCTGCCTATCCAGCCACCGAAATCGCTATAAATGGTATAACCGTATCAGACGGTGCAACTCCCTATCAGCTAAATGCAGGAGATTACTTAGAAATCCGTGAAAATAGAGTCCATATCTCTTTAGCTGGTACGTTTACTGAAATTACTGGCGCGGTTAACCTTACTTTTCCTACTACAGGTTCTTTGTATATAGAAGGTACAAATGAAATAAGTGTGACGCAGTATTACTATTCACCTGTGGGAACAAGCCCACAAGGGGATCCTAGCATGTTAATGCTTAGCCCTTTAACCCAATTTATTCAAGAAGCTACTTTTACAACTGCCCCACCTTTTGATCCTCCAGGTGCCGCTACTCCATCCATAAATAATTTTCTAAATATAGTCACCTTAGATGACCCTGATACAAACATTCAAGTACTTGACAATAATACCTCTACCTTTATTTTTTTAGATCCTGCTTGGGTGACGAATGTAGGATTTGGAGGACTAAGAACTATAAGAATACCTTTAGGAACAGATACAGACCCTAATACTGTCCAACATTATACCGTACGATCCACCAACGCTGACATTGGATTCAATGCATATGCTTATGGCATAGAAGAATGGGGCACTTATGCCTACTCGGCAGGAGTATGTACTACACCTCCTGTTTTTAATGAAGAGCTTGAGGTATGTGAGGGAGGTTGTGTAGAGTTGGAAGCTACAGGAGGGACAGGATATGCTTGGTCCCCGTCTACAGGACTAAACTTTGACGATATCGCCAATCCTACAGCTTGCCCATTACAAGATACAGAATATACCGTTACGATTACAGATGATTTAGGTTGCGAACGCACAGCCTCTACGTTTGTTACAGTATCCACGAATTGTTGTGATAGCACAGCTCTTTCTCTTGATGACATAGTCAGCGAATCTTGTAATGGCTGTAATGGCTCTATTTCTGTTACTCCTCAAGGAGGTGAAGCGCCCTATACTTATCTATGGATGCCTGGAGGCGAGACGACTCCTTTTGTTAATCAATTGTGTGAAGGAGATTATACCGTAATTGTAACCGATGCTAATGGTTGTTCCGTGTCAGAGACCTTCTCTACACTTTGCTCTTGCCCTTATCAAATTGGGAATGTAGAAGTTGAAGCTTGCCCAGCAGGTGGGGATATATTCTGTGTACCACTTGAAACTACTGGTTTTCCTGTCATTGACCCAGATATTATTGGTTTGGATTTCTGTATGGAATACGATCCTACTCTTGTTCAACCTACGGGCAACGCAACTTTGGGGAATGTAGTACTCAGTGACCCCAATGTAGATTTTTTCCTAAACGATCAAATACCTGGCGTAGTACGTGTAGTCATTGCCTACCTACCAGGAGCACCTGTGGGAACTTCTTTCCAACAGATAGCTGACGAGGTGATTTGCATAGAGTTTGAAACCTTACCAGGCGTACCTGCTGGAGCACAAATTGATTTTGTTTCTTGTGAACTTCGTGAAAGCTTTGAGCTAGGGGTTGAAGACGAATGTGTTGACGATGGCTCTGCTATTTTCGAATCTGGACTTAATATTGATGGCCAAATTATCTATTGGAATGACAATACGCGACCTCTAAGGTATGATGATGCTAATCCAACGGATTACAACCAAACGAATGTATATACAGGCGATCTATGTGATGGTTCTGTACCTACTACGGCATCTGTACAACCCGATCTTAATGGTGATTTCACCTACGATACCGCAAATGGTTTGACGATACAAATAGAAAGAGATATTGACAACAATGACCCATCTTGTATCTTCGAAGAGCCTCTTATAGGTGGATTTGATGCTAGAGCTACAGCACAATTCTCCGCTAGAGACAACACTTATCTCCCTCCTCCTTATGCGGTAATCGCTATGGACGTCAATATGGATGGTGTAGTCTCCGCAGGAGATGCTACCCAGATTTTGAATAGATCAGTCATGAATGGACTTTGTGAATTTCCACAGACTTGGAATTATCCTAATCCTACTGAGTTATCAAAAGATTGGCGTTTTGTAACTGCATCTATGGTCACTAGTGACCCTGATTTTACGATTAGCTCAAATTTCCCTTTTGAAGATATGTCTACAGGAGTACCCGTTGGATATTCAAGAGACAATGTTCCTCAAGTACCTTTCTGCCTTGATATAGACCTCTTGGATCCTAATGCTTGTCCATTAACTGATGAAATTGAGATTCAGAGTATTTTGCTTGGAGATGTTACTGGAAACTGGGATGACGTTCTTGACGCCCCACAGTTTAAACTCAATACAGGTTTAGGAGATTTTATAATCGACCTATCACAAGCACAAACAGGAAGTACAGGCAATACCTGCCAGACAGTCATTCCTATCTATTACAATGGTACAGAGCCTATAATGAGTATCGATCTTAGAATGGATTATGATGAAAGTCAAATTCAAGTTACTAATGTAGAACGTGTAAACGATGCCACCAACATGCAAATGGCTTGGAATGCTTATAAAGACGAACGGTTGTTCTTGGCTAGTTTTGCTAACGATTTTTCAGGATTTTCTTCTTCTGACGCCTTATTCCATTTTACCATTGAGCATAATGGGCCTTTTGGAGCTACTGAATTAGGGCTTCTTAAGGGATATATCAATGACCAAAAGATTCCAGTTCAAGTAATTTCTAGTGGTTCTGTTTATTGCCAAATCACTAACGTGAATGAGATTCCTATAGAAAGCATTAATGTTTGGCCAAGCCCTACAGAAAATCAAGTAACCATTGACTATAGTAGTGTCAGTCAAGATGTTTACTCCATTGCACTTTATGCTATAGATGGAAGACAACTTAAGCATATTAAGGTAGTTCCTTCAGGCATATCAACCATTGATCTTAGTCATTTACCAGCCGCAGTATATTTGCTACGAATAAATGACAACTTATCCTACAAAATTGTGAAGCTCTAACTTTGTAGAAGTTCTCTTAGAAGAACACCCGTTTTTTTGACGATGGGGAGTGTTTTTTAGCACTCCTCATTTTTTATTTACTAAAGATTTAAACCCAAATTATAACAAACTAATAACCAAAAAATTGAAAACCTTTACTATAAAACATCGAAGGCTACCACCTTCTCTTGCGCACACCCGATAGCTTCCTATTGCTTTTGTCAAACCGAGAATTGCTGGCCTGGGGAAGTTTTGCGCTATGAGGGCAATTTCGAATGCAATACTACAGCATAAAATTTCACCGACAAACTTATAAAAATAAATTTATTTCCAATATTCCCCTTTTTAGAGTGGACTCTTGACAAAAAAGAAGCAAAACGTCATCCCGATAGCTGTTGAAATTAGGAAAAAACATAGGGATTGCTCTCTAAGGAGCTTGGGTTAATAGCCTACCCTATTTCAAACCCAACCACAACACACTCAAAACCAACGCCTTCACGCGACATCGTCGAAAACGCCTAAGATCTACGCTTAGCAGGTACGCCAAAATACAAACCGGCTTCTTCAATATCTTTCACAACGACAGCACCACCACCTACTTGCGTATAAGCTGCTATGGTAAGATGATCAATTAGGGTAGAACGTATCCCCAGATTACAACATTCACCTATAGAAACAAACCCAGCTAAGGTAACACCAGGAGCAAGAAAAGAATGCTTTCCAACAATACTATCATGCGAAATAATACAGCCCAAATTAATCAATACATTATCTTCAATCCTTACATTCGCATCAATAATACTCCCTGGATACAACATAACGCCCTCCCCTATCTTCGCAGTAGGATCAATGACACAACTATCAGGGATTATACTAGCAAGAGGAATATAGCCTTTTAGCTCTTCATAAAGCTGTTTGCGAAAAGAAAAATGCTTGTACCCTACCCCAATGATCGCAGCATCGAATTCCTTGGATAGATAATGAGTCTTAACATCAGACATCCCCCCAAAAACAGGCACCCCATTGATTCGTTCTCCCTTCTTTTTGGTATCATCAAAAAAACAAGTAGGCTCAAAACCACCAATTTTGGCATGATGAGCTATTTGCTTTCCCAAATCCCCAGCACCAAGTATCGCTAATCTTTTCATGAGGTTAGATACGTTTTCGGATAGAAAAAATAGGTTTCTTAGTTGTTTTTAGGTTGATACGGTGTATATACTCCCCTATCACTCCCAACCCAAGTAGAATCAAGCCTATACCAAACCCCAAGGTAATGATAAGGCTTGGATAACCAATGACTAAATCAATGTGAGTTAAATCCTAAGCCTTTTTAGAAGCCATACTACTGAAAACGTAAAGAGAAATCTAAAAATCAAACATTCAGCCAATGAACTGGCCCCCTCACAGTCCTGACTTATCTT
>JAHDHB010000013.1:11955-31110 GCA_020631545.1 Saprospiraceae bacterium
ATCAACTTTCGAATGACAATAAAAACAGAATAAATAGAAGTGAAAAAGAAAACGATAATGGACAAATACGAAAGGAGACGAATCGGTAAATCTGAAAAGGTGACAAAGATATTGATAGAATGATTAATCAGTTTCTTTAGCGTGTAAGAGCTTTTTCCTCCTTGCCTTTCTTGGTGGTCAACTATGACATGGGAAGTGGAGGCCGTCACCCAATTCAAGTAACCATCCAAAAAGGTGTAGGAATTCGTCATCTCTACTATTTGTAAAGCAACCCTACGCTTGATCAGCCGAAAAGCTGAATATTCGGGGTATAAATCAGGAATCCCAATAGCAATAAGTTTTTGCAAAACATTAGAGGTGAAATTTCTAAAAAAAGAGTGTTCCTTGGTCTTATACTTGCCATAAACCAAATCATAATCTCCTGATTTTTGTTGTTCTAACAAAAGTGGAATATCAGAAGGTAAATGCTGTAAATCCTCATCCATCGTCACAATAAACTCTCCAGTACTTTGAGAAATGCCGCACAATATGGCGTTATGCTGTCCAAAATTACGCGATAAATGAATAGCTTTGATGCGCTCGCCATACCTCTCCTTCAATTCACAAATAACTTCCCAAGATCGATCTGGACCACAGTCATAAACAAAAATAACCTCATAATCATAGTCTTTACAATCCTTAACGATGGCCGCCGTCAGTTTTTCGAGTACGTGTTCACCGTGGTAGACGGGAATGATGATGGAAAAAGTAGTCATACTTCCTTCTTTTACAAGAACAAAAAAAATTATCGTGAATTCCTTTGAGCTTCACAAAGACCTCCTCAAAATTATCGTGAATTTTCTCCTAATATGGGAAAGCTAAGCTACTGTTCCCCAAAGCGGTATTGATTTTGCCCGATTAGGAGAAGTGATGGGGTGCCTCCGTACCTACATTAAACAGCAAATCAATTATAGAAACACCATGCTGGAATTCATGGTTAAATAATTGAGTATAAACAGGATACTTGGAATAATCCATCCAACGAACCTCAATTTTTTCTTTTTCAAAAGCTTCAACATCTAAGTAGTTTTTTGCAGCAGGGCCAGAGAGATAGTGCGTAGCCTCCAAGTCTTTACAAAGATTAACAAGCTTTTCCGTTTTTCCTCCACGCAAATCATAATCAGCCGACCAAGTAATACGAGTTGGGATACCCAATAGTTCGTTTATTTTTTTTATAAGGATATAATTGATTTTACTCAAATACCTTACTCCTTTCAGTTCTTCTAAGTAAAGCTGCTCAAAAACAGCTTTATACGTTTTAAAATGCTTCGCTTTACTATAATTCTGCTGAATCGTTTTCCAATGCTT
Organism: Saprospiraceae bacterium; assembly: GCA_020631545.1. Classification (GTDB taxonomy): domain Bacteria; phylum Bacteroidota; class Bacteroidia; order Chitinophagales; family Saprospiraceae; genus JAHDHB01. The sequence continues at coordinate 13,303 of JAHDHB010000013.1, forward strand.
CACATTCCAATTAGCACCACGCTGATTAACGGTAACTTCCTGAATGCTTGGTTTTTCCTTAAACTTAACATCAACGGGAATTGTTAGCCATTGCAAACCTTGCTGGGTATTGATCTTATTCCTATTCCTCCAATCACCCTTTGTATATTGAGCCGTATCATAAAGCACCAATTCATCCGCTTTTTTAATGAGATCAAAATATCCCTTCCAAGGGATATAGTTCGATTGAATAATTACAACAGTCTTCATATCATTTTTCATTCCCAAAGCAGTAAAACCGCTTCCTTTTAATAGTGGCTTAAAAAACTCTTCAAGCAATGACCTTCCAGAGCGAAGGTATCTGCAAAACCAACAGGAAAAATACCCTGCAAAAAATCAGCACAATTCATAAAGGCCAAAAAACTTGTGCCCTTGCAGAAATCTAGCAAAAAACACTCCTATTTAGCCACACCAATCTGCTCAATATCCTTAATAAAAGATTTCATATTTCTATTTTCCCAAAGCACATAACCACCATCTAACCAAGGCCTAGCTTGTTGCTTTCGATAGAAATCTTTTTGCCATTTAGTCGTATTCTCTACGAGTTTCACCTTAACATTAAACTTAGCCTTGTTGAGGTCAACATTATTATGATGCGCCCAAAAAGCCGTAAAATCACGAATTCCTCTTTGTAAAGTGTTTGGATTAATATAAGCACTATTTACCCTAAAGCCCCATTTTGCCCAAATAAACCCTGAAACAAGATCGCCCATGGAACCATCTTCGTTGACAATCGGCAAAAAAGTCTCTTTACCATCTTTCTCATAGGTGAGAGCTAAGTTATGATTATAGTTATTAAAATGATAATCCATAAACAAGGCATGATTGGTAATCCCAAAAATAGGCTTCGAATGCTTATGAACATCTAAATAGGATTTGTACAAACGCTGTCGTGTCTGGTCTTCTGCATTGGCCTGCGTCCTAGTAATACTAAGGAATGAGCCCATCGTAACAATTGCCTGCATACCTACAATCAAGCAAATCATCAAAGCCAATATGGGCACCTTTATATCTTGCACGCTAAGGTTGCTAAATATTTTCCTGTTTTTACTAGATAAGGGAACTGGAGGTATTGATTGAAGGTAAGAAGTTCCTTTATTCTTAGAAGTAAATTTGCTATACAACCACTTCCCTAAATGTTTAATTCCAGGAATTGCCAGTATCCATGCTAAGATGAAAAAAGCACCTTGACCGAATGCTTTCAGATAAGCATCAAATCCACTAAAATGCTTGCCTCCCTTAGTAACGACTTGAACCTCATTAAGTAACTTGTTTCCTTTTACTTTGCCAAGGATAGGATCCTTTTTAGCATGTGTCTGAATTCCTAGACATTGGATTCTCTTAAAAATATTTAAACTATCGACGATGATTTTACCGCGTACATGAAAAAGGTTTTCTTCATCATAATAGAAGGTAAGTGACGGCGTTTTAGCTTCAAAGAAGCCTGAAATCTTTTTCCAATATTTGACGGGTAGCAATAAGAAATAGATACCAATAACCCCAATGGCAAACAACGGTATAGGAAATTCCAACAATATCCCCAAGTGAAGTCCTATCCCAATAACAAATAGCGGTATTCTTGCCCATTTAAACCAAAATAAAAATATAAATAATAACTCAAACACCATAGTAAGATAGCCTAAGCTCATCACTAACCAACGTTGATTCATTAAGAAAGTAGTATCCGAATGAGTGATCATCGGCAAAGAGGAAGGCAACCACATCCCCAAACCATTTTTCCAAAGGGGAGAGCTGAATTTATAAAATACAGAATCTAAATAAACAAAAGCCAAAGCCATTAGTATCGGTGTGAAATAGGCCCATTGAGTTACTTTTGTTGGAGGAGTATAGGTGTTTTTTAAGGTTGAATGCTTCAGTTTCAAGGATAATCTATCTAAAGACATTACCTGTGAAACCGGCAAAAACATCAACAAGAGGTTAATTCCTTGATAGATATAAAACATATGGTACTCATAAGTCGATATAGTACCTATAAATACAAGGGATAGTGTAAAGTTTAGCAGTGTAGCTATTCGAGTATACTTTCCAAAAGCGATTAATAAAGCAACTCCCATCCAAATAATCAGCGGGTAGGAAAAATCAATCTCATAAGGAACAAGATAAGGAATTCTATCAAAGATCAAATGCCTATAAAAATAAATCAAACGTATCTCAAAAAATAGAACAATACCATAAAGAATTCGAAAAAGAGCAAGACCTGTTGCATCTACTCTTTTTTCATAACTCTTTTTAATTTTATCATAAAGCCACATAGCGCTAATCCATTTTGTACACAATGCCGAAAGTTTGTTTTTTGTGCAACGTTTTTATTTTGAAAAAAAATTAACTCCTTGGTAAATAAAGACTTAACTAACGATAGGGTTCGCTTGTTTTTAGTACTGGCGGCAACTCCCGATGGCTATCGCGGATAACTGCTGCTCTGCCGCCCTGTCTTACTATCTTGAAAAAGCTATTATCCCAACAAGAATCTTCTTCTTCTTTTGAAAAGATAAAGCAAAAGAAGCAAGGCAACTAAGGATACTGCCAAACCCGGCAAAACAAGCGGCGGAAAGTAAGAAAGTTCTACTTGATGTTCTCCTGCTTCAAGCATTAATCCTGTAAAGCCTACATTCATTTTCTCTAGGTTCTTCTCTACCCCATTCACCCTTGCAGTCCATCCTTTATCATAAGGAATAGTAAAAAATAGCACAGACTTTTTAGCCAATTTTATAGAGCCTTTAATTTTATTTTGGCTGTGGCTTTCCAGATTAAAAGCCATGGCCTTGCGTTGGTTAAGATCCGCTCCAAGTTGCGTCCCGTTATACTCTTGTCCATTAGGCAAGTCCGCAGTATTCAGTTGCTTAAAACTAGAAAATTGTGGCTTTTGCTCATCAGCAATAACAACGGCTCTAAATAAAGCCACCTCCTTATCTACTTGGTTAAGCTTTTTAAATTCTTCTAAAGGAAGATATTGATCATAAGCAAAACCAAAGGGAAGTACATTATTATTCTTAAATAAGGTGACATCCCCAAAGGTAGAAACTTGTGTATATCCAAAGCCTGCATTTAGATTTCCTTCGATAGGTTTAAGCAACTTATATTTGACACTAGAAAAAATTTCTAACAATGGCCTAGCTCCTACCCCTGGCGCCCACCTCGTTTGGCTTTCATTTTTACCATCAATAACCCCCAATGTTTGTAGGAACTCAATATAGTACTTCTGGTTAAACGAATGATAAGAAGAAGTTCCACGGAAATTCTGCACCTTAGCATCGTTCATACTTCTATGTACAGCACCACCAGAGGAATAGTTTTTATGAACTCTAAAAAAGGAATTATCATTTTCCTTTAAGTACTTGACAGCGTCTATCGTCTTATCTTCATATAGCACCCCCTTTTTGTATTCAGCTCTTGTCAATAAATCTCGATTATTCGCAGTGATCGAGGCAAAATAGGCGAGCTCCACACAAAGAACAAGTAACAATCCTATTTGTAACGCTCCCTTTTGAGGAATAAATTTACTCAAACCCAACAATACCGTATAAAGCACCAAAAGAATAGCGATGGTAGTTTGGAGGTGTACTACAGTAACGGCTTTAAGTGCCTCATGATATGGGAAATATAATAGACCTAGCAAAGCAACTAGGGTAATCACTAAAACAGGTAGATGAATCCCCTTCTCCTCCACCTTTTCTAAAGCTCTCATGGCATAAAAAAGGAAGGCTAAACTTATAAACAGAGAAATTGTTCTAAAGTAATTTCCTGAAAACCCCCAAAAGGCATACCTGAAAAAAGGAAAAATCAAGACCACCAAAATCATGATCAAGGGAATAGTGTATAAAATCCGTTTTTGGGTAGTAGAATGGGCAAGTAACTGAGGGAAAAGCAGTAAAACAGGAAGACTAATATAAAACATTGGAGCCTCCAAGTAGTTCAAAGCTCCTCTAAAATTGGAACCAGAACCTAAAATATCACTAGAGAAAAAACGTAGAATCTCTGTAGCATAGTATTGCGTGGTTTCCGTTGCAAATACGCCTTTTTCCAACAATTGAGCAAACAAGGAAGATTCGCCGTCTACCCTAGGACTTTGTAAGATTTCTTGAGTATTTGCAAAAAGAAAAACACTACTTAAGGCTACTCCTAAAGTACTAAAAAATGCTATTTTGAATAAATGAGTTACAAGTTCTTTGGGTTTCCAGCCTTGGTCTCCAATAAACCTAAAAATGGTGTAAAGTAGGATGAATTGGGCAAAGAGGAAGAGATTGACCGGCATATCTGCCCCAATAAGAAAAATCGCGATGGTTAGTGTCAACCAAGTCTTTTTCTGGTATAGGTGTTCTAGCCCTAGCAAAAGTATACTAGCTTGGAAAGCTTGCGCAGAAAAGACCCACCAACCGCCTCCCAAAATCATAAATCCTGAAAAACTGAAGATCAAAGTACCTAGCAAGCTGCTATAATGCGAAAGGGAAAGCGTTCTTAAATAATAGAAAAAGAATACACTTGTTAAAAGAATTTTAATGCATTCTATTATGGCAAATCCATATGGGATTCCTCCTCTTCCAAACAAAAATTGCAAAACACTAAAAGGGTCGCTTAGGGCATAGGGATAAATGTTTTGCCCCATTCCTTGGTTAAATGACCAACCAGGAAAGCCTTCTTCACGAATATAATCCGCTAGATGTACTATTCTAGGATAGACAATATTGATTGAATCACTACCTATATCTTGGAACAAATAAACGCTGCTATACAATAAAAAATCCTTAAACACTACAATAGCAAGCAATGCAACAACTCCAAGAATGAATAATACACCGTATTTTTCCAACAGTGTTGGTAACAAAGTAGATGCAGAAGAAGAAGATTTCGTAGTAGGAGCCTTCTTTTTAGGTATCCTTTTTATTCCTTTTTTCCTAGAGTTTTTTTTGCTCATCTTACTAAATTTAAATATTGAAACATGAAATTAGGATTTTTTGGCGGCAACTACAAATCCTATTCACCAATAAACCACAAATTTACATTTTCAAACCACTTACATATACAAATCTTAACCATCTTAATCATTACACACTCCCGCCAAACTTTCTTCCTTTAACTATAAGAATAAAACACTACCAAAGAACAAGGCTACGTTTAAGGTCTTTCAAATACTTCTACCCAATATTCACTTTTGGGTACATAGTCCAACAACCCCGCATCTCCTTCCCAAAGGTATTTAGTATCTAAAACATCTACCATATCTACAATTCCAATACGACGATATTGCCTTTGCTGAACCAGTCCTCCCAACCAGTTATAGAGCGTCATGTCACTGTTTTTCCTAGGCAAAATAGAAAATTTATTTTTAAAAACGACTAAAAACCTAGGATTTGCCTTTTCTATATCTTGTTTAAATTCCTTAATGGCTTGGGCAACCATAGGATCCTCCTTATCATACATTAAGTAAGAAAAATAAGCATGTTTGGAAGGGCAACGCATATCTGTATAAACATATAGTTGGGGCTCTGAGCCAAATAACATCATTTGATCGCCCTCCTTTTTTCTTTTATTCAAAAAGTTCGCAATTTCCATATCCTCATAAAAGGGAGACATCCCATAAGCTTCCCGTAATATTCTCTTATAATCAGGAGAAAAATAATACGAACGGTTTTGCTGTATATTGAAAATAACCAGCAATACAGCGACTCCTACTAAAGTTAAGAAAGTAGAATGCCCTAAAACAGGTTGTAGTTTTTCGTTTAAAATGTAAAAAAACGCACCAAATAACAAGGCTATACAAGGCATTAGCATAATCCAATAATGGGCATAAAAATGAAGGCCTGGAGTAATGGCTAAAAAGGAAAGTAAAGCAAAGGTAAATAGACCAACCTTTATATACCGCTCAACTGAAGATGCCCAAATACCTATCAATGATAAAGCCGCTAATAACCAAAAAGGCCAATAACTAGGAACGATAAGGCTAAATAAATTGCTAAATTGAGTCATTCCTTGACTAAAACTCATCGCAGTCAGATAATTCTTTGGCGCTTCTACCGTCCAATAAAACATGGCGCCCAACGCGCCTTGCATCGCCATAGCAGCACATACAACACCAAAAGTACCAAACACGCCTGCGCTATACAATAAAACACTCTTTATCAACAATTTCCAATCTTTTTCTTTTTGAAAAAAGTGATAACTGACTAGAAACAGCCCACCAAAAAGGATAAAGAAAACACCGTTAGACTTTATCAGGAAGGAAAGACATAAACATACTCCTGCAAATACGACCGCCCAAACCTTTTTACCTTCAAAATATTTGAGTAATAAGTAAATACCTACCGCTACAAAAAAGGTAATTAAATGTTCTGATTGCACGGTAAATCCTTGTGTACGATACCCTAAAGATAGCAAGGCATAGCTAGTCGCAGTCAAAACTCCAGTAAAGGCATTAAACATCTTTTTACCTATAGCAAAAAGGAAGTATACGGTGGCTAGGTTGAGCAACAGGAAAGCAACATGTAAGCCTTCTACTGTTTTACCAAAAATGGCGACTAAAATGGCATAGGCATAGTAAATACCCGGAAATTTAAACTCATGAAAATCAAGGTATGGTGTTTTACCTTCTAAGACCAATTGTCCAAAATAAGCGTAAATTCCTTCATCGCGTTCCATAGGAATACTTAATAGATTCCAACGCACTATCAAAATGAAAAGTGCTAAAAAACCTAGAGCAATCCAAGCACCATATTGCTCGACTATAGCCGGCAACTTAAATGAAACACTGTTTTTTTTAGGTGACGATTTTTTCCGTCTCTGAGGTTTCTTCCCTTTGCTTTTCTTCGTCATAGTGTGGTGTTTTGATACGTATGGCGTAGTCCAAGGTTACAAAGATAATTTTTTTGAAGAGGAAACCAAAAACGTAAGTACGTATTTATGAGGGACGAGGATTGTGGGAACTTCGATAAGGAAGCTGTGTCGGATAGTCGCTATAAAAACACCGCTTCCTTGAAAGACAAGCACAAAGGATTGCCTTTCAAGGGTTATGTTTTAAATCTGAGTTCGAGAATTATACCCCATTGCTAGAGTCCTAAGCGGTCAATTATTTTGGGACTCTAGAAGAAACACCATTATTTCCATTCCAAAGAATTTTATCTTGGCCACTAACATCACCGTCAAGGTTGTAGTCGGCTTCAATATAGCGATCAAAATTCCCGTTTTGAATATTCCATACGATTTTGTCTTGCCCGTTAATATCAAAACTGATTAAATCACCTATTTGTTCTCCATCTCCTGTAAACATTGCCCATTTCCCGGGTATAAGTTCCTTCTGCCCGAAGCTAGTGGTATTTCGATAGCTGTCCGCTATTCTAAAATCATAATAAATCGTACCACTAGAAATCGATAGTAACTCAGCAGACATGACGCCCATATGATTCCGATGCTCTATTACAACATAATACGGGATTGTTTTATCAATGGAAGAAGGCCATAAAGAAAGAAACTCTACCATTCCATTACTATGCAACAGGGCTGCTTGTTGGGCAACTTCTGTCGTTTTGTCTGTTGAGGTTCGCAGTGAAACCAACAACCAGTCTACAACGGTACTGACATAACTGCTATCGTTAAACTCGCTCCCCTCAGTACCTGCATAATTCCAAGGAGGTTTATTAAATGGTTGGCCTGCGGGGGTAGCCGGTACTAACTGATTAGTAGGGCTTTGGCCTGGCAAAATATGCCTTCCGGTATTCAAGACCGTCCTCATCGAATCTCCTCCAGCATCATAGGGCCCTTCCAACCAGACATACAATTGTAAATTTAGGATATCGCCTACTACGATAAAGACTTGAGCTTGTGTACACGCTACCGGTGTGCCTTCATCACAGACTTCATAAGTAAATTGGTCTATACCAAAAAAGTCTTCATCTGGAGTATAGGTATAACTTCCATCTGTACTAAGCAATAAATTCCCATTTTCTGTTGAAACAACAGGAACAGTATTCACCACCAACACGCCATTTTCTGGATCACTGTCATTTTCGAGTACATTGTCCATAAGGATGGTATTCACCATCGTGCTATCGGTATCATCTACCGCTATAGGAGGATCATTTTCGGGAAGGACATTGATAATCACCATTCCCGTAGTACATTGAACAATGATATTATCATCACAAATCTGGTAGATTAAAGTATCTAAGCCTTCGAAATTAAGGGCTGGCGTGTATGTCATATCCCCATTAGGCAAGAGGTTCGTAATTGTTCCATTACTAGGATCTTGTACTACAGTATTGAGCATGATATTGTATCCTCCTATGGAGTAATCATTACTTAATACATTAAAAGTAACGGCCTGGTCTTCCATCGTAGAAAGGTTATCATCTATCGCTACAGGAGGCCCATCACAAGAACCAACGCCTACGGTAATCGTATCCGAGATGAAACAACCAAATTTAATAGCGGTCATAACGTAGGTCGTTGTTGCTTGAGGTGTTGCTACAGGATTTGCTGCGAAAGGGTCATCTAAATATAAAGTGGGTGACCATTGATATAGAGCAAATGGGTCATTGTCAAGATTTCCAAGCTTAACCCCTGGGCCATTTAAGTCATAACAGATTATAGTGTCTTGCCCAGCTCCTGCAACGGGTGCTGGGGCGACCTCTACAAGTACTTGGTCTTGGCTAGTACATCCGCCTTCAATAACGGAAACCGTATAAACGGTATTGACAAGGGGACTTGCTATAGGATTCGCTATAGTAGGATCATTCAGAGAGGCCGCTGGCGTCCAAGAGTAGGTCAATCCAGGTTGTGCGCCATTCGGATCTCCTATTTGTGTACCTGCTCCACTACAAACATAGGTGTCTGCTCCTGCTTGTGCTACTGGCGGTATTATTGGCGTTAGCGTAACGGTGGATACTTCGGTACAGCTTCCTAAAGTAACAAAAAGTGTATAAGTTGTCGTCACGGAAGGACTAGCTCTAGGATTTGCGACATCATTAGCGCTTAGCCCTGTGTTCGGCGACCAAAAATAGGTGGAACCTTGAGGCCCTGTAGGAATTCCTCCTAGTATAACCGAATCGCCTTTACAGAATGTAATATCGTCTCCTGTATCAATAAAAGGAATCTCGTTAACCGTAACTTGTTGTGTCGTCATCACGGTACAACCGTTTTTCACTACGGTTAAGGTAACATCCTGAATGCCAGACTGTGTGAACTCAACAAAGGTAACTCTTGCATTGGCTAATTGAGGAGAGGCACCGGGGCCAAAATCCCATGAGTAAAGAGAACCTGGCCCTTGATCTTCTCCAATAAAAAGAATGGATTCTCCAATACAAATCGTAGGTATATTAAAGGCTGCTACGGGGCAGTCGGAAACATAAATAACAACGATCCCCTCTTCACAAAGAACAGGATTTCCATCATCACATACTGCATAAGCGAAGGTATCATTCCCCAAATAACCCGTATTAGGTACATAGGTAAAGGAACCATCCGTATTTAACGTCACGGTACCATTCAAGGGTGAAATAACGGGTACGGTATTAATGGTCAAATTATCGCCATCAGGATCGGTATCATTATCTAAGACATTCCCTGTTGCGGGTGCGTCTTCTGTCGTTTCAAAATAATCATCTACCGCTATAGGTGGCCGATTATCTTGCAAGACCTCAATATAAACCGTGGCTACAGAACATTCTGCGGGTAGCGGTTCTCCATTATCACAGATGGCATACGAAAATGGGGTAACCGAACCTGCAAACCCTGGCGCAGGCGTGAAGGTAATCGTTTTGTCTGGATTTAAGGTCACCGTTCCTTCGGTCGCGGGTGGTGAACTGACTAGCGACAGGGTGTTTATATCTAAACTGCCGTCGATATCTCCATCATTATTCAAAATAGGTACACTAAGGGGAACATCCATCGTCGTAACGCCATAGTCATCCGCTAAGTTTGGTTCATCATTAACCGCTTCAACAATGATAAGAACCGTAGCTTGATCACAATAACCGTTAGGGCTATCATCACAAATTTCATAAATAAAGGAATCTACTCCGTTAAAGTCTGCATCTGGTGTATAGATGAAAATGCCACTCGAATCTAGCAACACGGTTCCATTGGAGGGGGCTAGAATTAAGGTTTGATTTAAGACTAAATCTTCTCCATCAGGCTCGTTATCATTACTTAAGACATTTCCATTTCCAGACACATCCTCTTGAATCGTTAAGGTATCATTTACGGCTATAGGTGGAGAATTGACGTATCCTACATTCACAAAAACAGTCCCTAGGGTACAATACATTGGGTTTCCTGTATCACAAACCTGATAAGCAAAGCTATCGGTACCATAGTAGTTCAAATTTGGGGTGTATTCTAGCATCCCATCATTGGACAATAGGACGGTTCCATTCGATGGTTGAACAATAAGAGGCATCACTAAGACCAAACTGTCATTATCAGGATCTACGTCATTGCTCAATACATTGTCGCTTATTGCTACATTTTCTACCGTATTCCAATAATCATCCAAAGCGATAGGTGCATCATTGATAGGAATTACCATAATATTGACAAGCCCCGTATCACAAGCAACAGGCACTCCATCATCACAAGCCAAATATTCAAAAGAGTCTAGCCCTGAAAAATTCGTATTAGGAGAATACACAAAGGAACCATCAGCATTCATATTTAAAATACCATTCATCACCGAGATTAATGGCGTTGTATTTATCGTGATGTTATCATTTTCTGGGTCAGTATCATTGATTAAGACATTCCCATTAAGGGTTAGTTCTTCTTGGGTATTGAAAAAATCATCAACGACATCAGGCGGATCATTGAAGGGGCTTATGGTAATGTTTACAACCCCTACATCACACAGCACAGGCGTTTGATCATGACAAACTTCATAAATGAAAAAGTCCGTCCCTGTATAATCGTCATTTGGCGTATAGGTAAATGCTCCATCTGCTTGCAAAACTAAGGTTCCATTATTGGGGAAGACAACAGGTGTTGTGGTTACTACCAGACCATCACCATCGGGGTCGGTATCATTGACTAAGACATTATCTAGTATAGGAATATCTTCACTCGTGGTATAGTCATCATTATTTCCTACTGGTGGTTTGTTCCCTTCTTCTACGGTGATGATGATAGCGCCTGCTGTAGCACAAAGCGAAGGCAAGGGCGTTCCTGTATCACAGATTTCATAATAAAAAGGATCCACCGTTCCAAAGAAGCCAGTAGCAGGGGTAAACAGTAAACTCCCATCTGGGGAGATAGTGACAACGCCTTGATTCGCAGGAGGCAAGCTGGTTAAGACTATGCTACTGGTATCAATCCCTCCATCAACGTCATAATCATTGGCAAGAATAGCAATAACCAGAGGAATGTTTTCGACTGCGGTCACAGAGTCGGTTACGGCTACAGGAGGATCATTGATCGGTAAGACCTCAAAATAAGCGATAGCCGTGGTACAATTTACTTGTGGTGAGTCATCACAAACTTCATAAACCAAAGAATCTTGCCCATTGAAGTCTGCCTCTGGAGTATACGTAAATGTACCATTTGTATTCATGACGATGGTTCCATTTGCAGGAGGCGTAATAGGTGTCGCCGTCATTGTCAACTCATCTCCTTCAGGATCACTATCATTCACCATCATCGTATCAGACCAAGTGTCATCTTCGTTTAACGTATAGTTATCATCTAGCGCAACAGGAGGCTGGTTTAAAACATTTTCTACCACAATATTGACAAAACCAAGAACACATTTTATGGGAATGCCATCATCACAAACTTCATAAACAAAGACATCCGTACCGACATAACCACTATTCGGGGTATAGACGAAACTCCCATCGGGATTCAGCACAAGGGTTCCATTTGTGGGGCCACTCAACTGAGGCGTAGAAACGACGAGATTATCACCATTGGCATCCGAATCATTATCCGTTACATTCCCTGTAATTGGTACATCGATGGAGGTGTAATAAGCATCCGTACCCGATGTCGGTTGTATATTAGGCTGAGTGATCTCAATATAGACCGTCGCTTGGTCACACAAGCTCGGCGCTCCATCATCACAAACTTCATAGATGAAGGTATCCGTACCGTTTGCGGAAGCATTCGGTAAGTAAGAAAAAGTACCATCCGCATTAAGGGTTAAAGTGCCTAGGGTAGGCGCTACAATAGGCGTCGTGTTAGCCGTTAAATTGTCTCCATCTGGATCTAGATCATTCGTCAGGAGATCACCCGTGAGGTTGTCGCCTGCATTTACCTGATAGCTATTGTCTTGTGCTAGGGGTGGAGTATTGGAGGTGGTGACGGAGATGTAAACCAATGCACTATCACATAGCATAGGTACTTGATCGTCACAAACTTCATAGCCTAAGCTATCTGCTCCTACAAAATCGGTATTCGGCGTATAAACAAGACCTCCCATTCCATTAAATGACACGGTGCCGTTGAATGGGCCAAAAAGGGTCGTTCCTGTCAAGTTCAAATTATCCCCATTCGGTTCACTATCATTATCAAGGACATCAATTACTAATGCTGTATTGAAGCTAGTAGTAACATTGTCATCTACAGCAAGGGGCGGATAGTTTACAGCGGCATCAATGGTAATCGTGACGGTAGCTTGATCACACATAACCGCTATAGCATCATCACAAATTTCATAAACAAAACTATCTCCTCCTGAATAACCTGAATTTGGTGTATACGTAAAGGTTCCATCTGGATTAATGGCTAAGGAGCCATTGGATGGCGCTGTTATGGTATTGGTATATAAAATATTATCTCCATCAGGATCACTATCATTGGTCAATACATTCCCATTCAAAGGAATATCTACCGAGCCTGCTATAACATCATCCTCCGCAATTGGAGCAGTATTGTATGGAGGATTGACAATAACATAGATTGTCGCTTGTGTACATAAAACAGGAATCCCATCATCACAAATTTCATAGACAAAACTATCTTGCCCATAAAAACCAACGTCGTGAACATAAGTAAAATCACCATTGGCATCGATGGAAGCCGTTCCATTACTCGGTAGTGAAATTAATGGCGTTTGGACGAACAAATTATCCCCATCGGGATCACTATCATTGGGTAAGACACTTGTGGTAATGGTTATGCCGTAAGATATTGCAAAATTATCATTGATAGCAATGGGTGGATTATTCGTACTTTCTACGGTAATTACCACCACGGCATTATCACATAAAACAGGCGCCCCATCATCACACAATTCATAAACAAAGCTATCCATGCCTAAAAATCCAGCGTTCGGTGTATACAGGTAGGAGCCGTCGGTATTCAAGTCTAGCGTACCATTTGTAGGCATGGAGACCGGCAGCGTTGTTACAAAAAGATTATCCCCGTCTGGATCCGAGTCATTGCCAAGTACATCACCGATATAGCCTGTCATATAAGGCGTTGTGCCTACATCATCTTGCGCTATGGGAGCGGTATTTGTTGATACGGGATCGACAGAAATGGTTACCGTAGCTTGAGCACATTCTACAGGTGTTCCGTCATCACAGACTTCATAAATAAAACTATCGGTTCCTACGAAGTTCGTATTGGGCGAATACACAAAACCACCATTGGAGAAGAGTGTTAAGGTACCATTGGCCGTTGATGATATGGGCGTTTGGTTTACGGTCATATTATTACCGTCTGGATCATTGTCATTGGTTAAGACATTGTCCGTAATATTCGTATTCATTGGTGTAAAAAAGGTATCATCTTGTGCCGTAGGTGGTGCATTGGTTCCTGAATAAACGGTAACAAAAACAATAGCTGTAGAACAGAGACTGGGCGAACCGTCATCACAGACTTCGTAAGCAAAACTATCGGTGCCTACAAATCCTGCACTAGGATAGTAGGTAAATCCTCCATTACTAAATAAAAATACAGATCCATTGTCTGGAGGAATGACAGCAAAGGAACTTACCGATAAGGCATCTCCTTCTGGGTCAGAATCATTAGCAGCCACATTCCCTGTAGCATAACCATCTACCGGAGCCGTTACATAATCATCTTGTGGTGTAGGTGGGGTATTGGAAGGAAGTGCTACGGTAATGGTAACCGTTCCTTGTACACAAATAGGCGAATCACCGTCATCACACAGCTCATAAACGAAGCTATCCATTCCTAGAAAACCTGCTGAAGGCGTATAGGTATAATCTCCATTAGAAGACAACGTCACGATCCCATTCGAGGGAGCCACTACTGGGGTTAGCGTTACGGCTAGATTATCACCATCGGGGTCACTATCATTCGTCAATACATTTCCTGAAATAGGAACGTCTAAATCCGTTGAAATCGCATCTGCATTAGCAATAGGCGCATTATTTAAATTATCAACTACCGTAAGGTAAACAACGGCATTGTCACACAAGGGATTGGGTGTAAAATCACAAATTTGATAGACAAAACTATCTGTTCCCAGAAAGCCCGGATTGGGCGTATAGATAAACAAGCCATCGGCATATAAAGTGACCGTTCCATTGGAAGGAAGACTGATGGGGGATATAGAAACGACTAAGCTATCGGATTCTGGATCGCTATCATTGGGCAATATATTTCCTGAAAAGGTTACATTCTGTAATACCGTAAAATTATCATCTACCGCTATCGGCGCTGTGTTCGGTGGTGCATTTACGATGACGGTTACTACAGCAATGGAGCATTCCGAAGGATTTCCATCATCACAAACTTGATAAGAGAAGGTATCCGTTCCTACAAATCCAGTGTTAGGCGTGTAAGCGAAAGTACCATTGGCGAATATGGCTACCGAGCCATTCGCTGGTGCTACCACAGGTGACGTGTTTAAAGTCAACACATCACCATCCGGATCACTATCATTACTAGCAAGATGCCCACTAGGTATTCATAACCGTTGTGAAATTATCGTCTTCTGCTGTTGGAGGCGTATTGATGGCCAAGCCTACTTGGATGTATACTGTAGCTTGAGAACACAAGGAAGGGCTACCATTATCACAAACTTGATAAACCAAGCTATCTAAGCCCGTGAATCCGCTGTTGGGATAATAGGAAAGTCCTCCATTACTAAATAGAATAACGGTTCCATTGGATGGCGCCATAATGGTCGTCCCTGACTGTGAAATGGCATCCCCGTCAGGATCGCTATCATTGGCCAAGGAGTTTCCTCCAACAGGCGTATTTTCAGAGGTCGACAAGTAGTCATCTACAGCTATTGGAGGATTATTCCCTCCGCCCGTCACCGTTATGATAACGGTAGCCGTACTACACATACTAGGAGCGCCATTGTCACAAACTTCATAAACAAAGCTGTCTGTCCCTGTAAACCCCGTATTGGGCATATAAGAAAAAAGGCCATTGGCATTCAAGGTCAAGGTTCCATTAGAAGGCGAGACGGTGGGGGTTGTTGTAACGGTAAGTTGATGCCCATTCGGATCGGTATCATTGTCCAAAACTTGCCCATTCACGGCTGTTCCTGCAAGCGTATTGTAGGTGTCGTCCAAAGGGGTAGGCGGCGAGTTAGGTTCAGGATTAATCGTTATAAGCACAACAGCATTATCACAAAGTGAAGGATTTCCGTCATCACATACTTGATACACAAAGCTATCCATCCCGTCATAGCCTGCGTTAGGCGTATAGGTAAAAAAGCCACTAGAGCTTAAATCAACTGTACCATGGGCAGGAAAAGTAACAAGGATAGGGCTAGCCGATAAGGCATCACCGTCGGGGTCGGTATCATTAAGCAATACATCGCCATCAACCACTACCCCATCGGTCGTTGTAATGGCATCATCATTTCCTATAGGTGGATTATTCGGTGCTTCGTTTACGATAATAACGACCGTTGCTTGAGCACAAAGCGGTGAGGCATCACTATCACAAACTTCATAGACAAAGCTATCAAATCCGATAAATCCTGCATTCGGTGTATAAGTAAAAATACCATTACTCCCCATAGAAACAAGGCCATTTGCAGGGCCGCTAACGGGGGTGGTATTCACGAAGAGTAAATCTCCATCTGGCTCTGAGTCATTAGCTAGTACAACACCACTAATCGGAACATCTACAATCGTACTCACCGTATCATCTACGGCTAATGGAGGATTATTGGGCGCAGCAATAACGATAATGGTTACCGTAGCTTCATCACATTCTACAGGAACGCCTGTATCACAAATTTGATAGGTAAAAACATCCGTTCCGCTAAAGCCCGCATTCGGGTTGTAGGTAAAGGTACCATCTGGATTTATAGTAACGGCTCCATTATTCGGTGCAATAGTAGGCGTCGTAGTTATGGAAAAGGAATCCCCATCAGGGTCATAATCATTTGGCAATACATTCCCCATAACCTCTGTGTCCTCTTGGGTTGTAATCGTATCATTTACAGCTACAGGAGGAATATTCGGAGCAGGATTGACCGTAATATTTACCAAGGCTTGCCCACAAAGTAGCGGCACTCCATCGTCACACATTTGGTAAGCAAAATAATCATTTCCGATAAAGCCAGCATTTGGGGTATAAGTAAAGGTACCGTCTGTATTAAGCACGACCGTACCATTACTGGGCGGTATTAATGGATTGGGGTTCACCGCTAGATCATCCCCATCAGGATCAAAATCATTGAGTAAGACATTGCCATTAAGCGGAACATCTAAAGTGGTTTCAAAATTATCGACGATAGCACTAGGCGCTGAATTTCCTCCTAGGGCTATAGTAATATAAACGACTGCGGTATCACATAAAGGAGGTGTACCACTATCACAAACTTCGTAAAGGAAGGAATCTACGCCCGTAAATCCACTATAAGGTGTATAGCCATAAGTACCATCTTCATTCATATTCACCAAACCATTATTCGGCTGAACAACCAGCGTAGTATTCACCGTTAAAACATCTCCATTCGCATCCGAATCATTGTCTAGTACAGAGCCACTTACAGGAGTATCAAGTGTTGTAGAATTGTTGTCATCTTCCGCATTAGGAGCCGTGTTTGTTCCGGGGCAGCCATAATTTGCTACTAGCCCTGCCGTCGTTCTACAAGCATCCGTCGTATCCGGGACGCCATCACCATCAGAATCCAAATCTTTATAATCCGGCGTACAGTCATCATCGGTATCTACACAAGGATGCCCATTTGGACACTCAATAGAATCAGGATAGCCATCATTATCGCAATCCAAATTTTCTCCAGCCGCTTTTTTGGTTAATGAAAATTCGTCGGCCACCAGGCCAATGCTGTTCAAAAACTTCACATTCAAGTTAGCATTATTGACATCTACGATAACAGAGCCTAATTCACTCAATCCTGAATACATAATCGGGTGATTTAGCGGCCCACCACTTACTTTACCCGAAGAACCCGCCGTGATATAAACAGCGCCTTCATTGGCAAAAACGCCGTCATTTACTTTACAGTAGGCAGAGTCTATGCTTTCATTACCACTACCTCCATCAATAAGCATGGTACACTCATCGAAAGAAGGAGACGAGCCATAATGGCCTTGGATCAAATAAGAACGCTCATAAGAATGGCTATGCCCAGAAAGGACTAAATCAACTCCAGCCTCTTCTAAAATAGGCAAAACGTTTTGCCGCATTTCTATCAATTGAGATTCTACATCCGAATCGTGTGAGCCTTTTGAGTAAGGAGGATGATGCCAGATGGCAATGATCCATTCTTGAGTCGTATTTGCCAAGTCATTGGCCAACCAAGTAATCATTGGGCCTCCAACCGTCCTATCAGAATCATGCGAATCCATAGATATGATGTGAACATTC
>JAHDHB010000492.1 GCA_020631545.1 Saprospiraceae bacterium
TGTTCGACTAAAAAAAGATGATTTTGATAAAGATATTGGTATTAGCTACTTGAATATTGCTAATACCTTATTTGAACTTAATCAGCTAGAAGATGGAATGAATGCTATTGAACGTTTTTTTAATCATTACAAGTTTGCAAATTCAATTGCACTTGAGGCAACTTATAAAAAAGGTAGCAAACAGCAAATTCATCCTAGGTATTCGAAGTTGGCTTGTGATACTTATATCAAAGCATTTAACCTTGCTGATAGTCTTTGGGTAAAATCTTTAACGGAAGAAGGGGATTTTGATATTACTAGGAAAATGAGTCCTTTTATAGAAAATGCACTTCGAGTAGCGACAGAAATCAACCAAGAAGAACTGGTATTTCACATCATCGAAAGAAGTCGTTCTCATCGATTAATGGATAAATTACGAAAAAATAAGGCCGAAGATTTAGGTTTGCCTCCAGAGTTTCAAGAGGAGAAGCAAAAACTAAAGAATAAGATTGTTGCAATAAAAAAAATAGTAGAAAATGGAAATGAAAGCTATGAGGATAGTCTAGTGAATTATAAGGAACAATATAAAATATTAGACAATAAGCTAGAAAGAATCTATCCCAACTATGCTCAATTGAAAAATTTTTCTAAGACAGTTAAAATTGCTGATATTCAAGAAAAATTAAATCAGAAGGAAGCATTTATAGCCTATTTCCTAGGAAAAGACTATCTATTTGCGGTCGTCGTGAAAAAAAATGATAGTCAAGTTTTTCGTATTGAAAATGGCGCAGCTATAGAACATTCGATTAAATTATTTACTCAGCATGCAAAAGAGAAAAATGCTTTGAGTACGGAAGATTCTTTAGAAAAATTTGGGCAAATAGGTTGTCAGTTATATGAGCAACTGATTTTTGAATTATTTCCGCAAGAAGAAATTCCAGAACATCTCACCATTGCCCCCCACGGAGCGCTTGAAGTTTTTCCATTTGATGCGCTAGTCACGAAAGAACCCAGCGTAGGTGAATGGCCACCAAGGTTTTTACTTTACGAGCATCAAATTAGCTTAGCTTATTCTGCATCCGTATTATTTCATGAGCATAATAAGCGTCGAAAACCAACTAAAAAATATCTAGGTATTGCTCCCGTTCATTTTGATGAATTTGGTTCTTTATTTTCTAGTGAAGAAGAATTAAATTCAATCAAGCAATCTATAGGTGAAGGGGATTTATTGCTTAATGAACTAGCGACGAAGGAAAAAATGTTGGAGACAGCAGCGAATTATGAGATATTGCATATTTCATCGCATTCCATTTCTTCAAATAAACCTTACCTAGCCTTAGCAGGAAAAGATAAGCTTAGTCAGGAAGAACTCTATGATAATCAGATTTATGCAGATTTGGTCGTCCTGAGTAGTTGTGAATCAGCTCTAGGAGAATGGATTGAAGGTGAAGGTATAAAGAGTTTAGCAAGAGGGCTTAGTTATGCTGGTGCTGCTAGTAGTATAACTACCTTATGGTCTGTAGATGAAGAAGCTAATATGCAATTGATGACAAAGTTTTATACATTTTTGAAAGAAGGAATGACCAAAGCAGCAGCTTTACGACTAGCAAAATTAGCCTATTTAGAACAGGCAGCTTTTAAATCCAAGACGATTCCCTATTTTTGGGCAGCGCCTGTTTATTTTGGACGTGACGGAACTGTGGAATTTAACGGGTAAGGTTTGCTTATTCTTGCAAGGGCCAAACCCATTTTCCTGTCATGTCCATATAACCAATTTTATTATCTTGTTCGATACGGAATAGGTCGTTGCCAGCATAGCGGATGTATTCATATTCAGGCGGAATAAGGATTTCTCCTTGTAAACCAGCGATACCCGACATTCTATTGATGTGGATGAGGGCGTGGCCATTATTGAAATCTCCTACTTTATGAAATTTAGGTAGTGTTAGTTCTAGCCCATTCGTATTGATTAGTCCCCAGCGTCCGTCTAGCTTTATAGCAGCTACACCGCATTGAAAACCAGTTGCTTTTTGGAATAATCCCTTGTAAAATTTACGATCATCAGTGATGTAACAATAGCTTTTTTCATTGCGTCTAACTAGGCCACGTCCTTCTGCAAAATCTACTAGTCTGTTGATGGTAGGTTCTAGTATATAATTTCCATTTGGGTCTATAAGTCCTGCATTGCGGTAGCCAAAATAAACAACGGCTCTCCCCTCTTTGAAATCCAAGGATCTTGAGTATTGTGCGGGTATTATTTCTTGCCCTGATTTATCTAAAAATCCCCATCTTCCATCTTGAATAAATCGGGCTCGGTTTTCGACGAAGGGTTCTGCCCTAGTATAAATAGGTGCTACGATTTCATTTCCTTCAGAATCGACATAACCATAACGGTTATTCAATTTTACAAGTGCTAACTCCTCTGAAAAAGGCTCGATTTTTTGATATTTTCGATTGCCAATTTTGTTTCCTTCTTGATCAATTAAGCCATACGAACCCGATCCGTCATATCGAACTATAGCGATACCATCTTTACTATAAGGTAAGATTTTATTGAATTTGGGTTTGACAATGAATTTCCCTTGAGGATCTATAATCCCATAATCACTACTAATTCGTACAATAGCCCTTCCCTCTTGAAAACTATTGGCTTGATGAAAAGCTGGTTTGACAATCGTTTCTCCCTTAGTATTAATGTAACCAATAAAACTACCTTCCGCGGCCCAAGCCATTCCTTCACTAAAATGCCCTACTCTACGATATTTGTGAGGGATAGCCAAATTCCCATTACGATCCAAGTAGCCCCATTTTCGTTTGTAGCGAACGGCTGCTAGTCCTTCACTAAAGCTTTGAATTTTTTCATAGATGCAGGGACTAACTTCTTTTCCTTTTTGATCGACAAAGCCCCATTTGCCCCCACGTTTTACCGCTGCTCGGCCTTCACTAAGTGGTAGGATTTCTTCATAAAGAATCGGAATATTGACATTGCCCGAACTATCGACCATCCCATACTTAGAGCAATTATCATAGATTCTTAGCAGTTGATTCTTAGCTCTTGCTTCAAAGTGGATGCGGTCAAAAGACGGTGCTAAAAGTTCCTTCCCTTCTTGATCGATGGTTCCCCATTTGCCGTTATATTGGACAATAGCAGCGCCTTGCTTGAAATCCATAGCGAAGTCAAATGCTGGAACAATAGTTACTTTACCCAAGGTGTCCAAGTAGCCCCAAGTTTCATTTTCAAGAAGGAGGACTCCCGAATTTAGAATTTTTTTATCATATGTTGTTAGGCTATTGAGTGTATACGGGCTAGCGAGGGAAGCCAGATAGTTTTTCAGGCCTCCCAAATGGAATTCATTTTTAGGCATTTTTGTTGTCAGCATTCCCTTGATACTCATTCGTGCTCTGCCCTCCTCAAATTCTCCGATGTAGGCGTAGTTTTCTAGCAGAAGGCCACCCTTTCGAGAGATTAAACCATGCTTTCCTCCTACAAAGACGACTCTCGCAACAGGTAAACCTTTTGCAGTCAAATCGCTCATTCGAATATCGATCATGTTCGTTTGCGTGGAATACATCCCTTTCTCGTTATTGATGATTCCAAAAACTTTAAAATGCTTGAAACGAGTTCTATCATATAGATATTCTGATTCGGTATTGAGTTCAACAATGGTAAACCCAAATTCTTTATGAACTTGGATATTAGGGAATGTTGGAGGTATTTTGATTTTCCCTGTATGTCGATTGCGAAGCCCCCAAGTCTCTGTAAGACGATGAAAGAACCATTCAAAGTTTTTTAGGAGATATTGATTGTCATCAGCGTCATTGGTTAATAGACTTTTTTGTATTTTTTGCTTGACTCCACCACCACTTATTTTTAGCGTTCCGAAGTTATTGAAATGATCTTCATCCTCTTGGGTTCCATCTTCATTATAGACCAAAATACTCAAGGCATCCCCATGGAAAGCCTTTGCTTCATTATCGTTTAATTCGATCCTATCATACTCAATTGCAGTAGTCAATTCTCCATTCAGTCCTACTACGCCATATTTGTCTTTTTGACCTATAACAGCGACGGAATTACTAGGAGGACCAATGAAATCATAGTTGAAATCGACGATAATTTCTTCGTTGCTGTCTATCAAGCCCCATTTTCCTTTTCGCATAGCTCGAAATAAACGACCAGGGTAGGCATGGATTTCTTCATATTTAGCATTTAAGATTTTTTCGCCATTATCATTAATTAATCCTAGGCCGTTTTCTTCTCGTGATACCACTTGTTCATCATTGAACTGTAGGAAACCACTATATTCATTTTCGGAAATAATTTTTTCTTTGGCAATAGAATACAAGGAAACTCTTTCTAAATCATTTTGCATCAATTGGATATACTGAGGAGAAATTGCTTTGTATTCGTTCCAACGATTTGAAGTTTGCTTGATGCCCTTTCCATTTACAATACCCCAAAGACTATCTTCTTTGAAGAGGAAGGTATTAGAATCATGGAATTGAATTTCTTCATAATTAGCAGCTAAAATTTCAGAACCCGTTTTGTCGATCAACCCTACACCAGTACTATCTCCAGTGAGTAAGTATTGTTCTTTCCAAACTTGAAGGGAAGAAAATTGTGGAGTAACGATTTTTTGCCCAGTGTGGTTTACCGCGCCCCATTTATCTTCCTGCATGTACCCAATAAAATGTTCATTCCATACTTCTACATAGTCAAAATCATCATCAATAATAGTATCTCCAGTTAGATTGACTAAGCGACGACGGCCATCTTTGAAAAGCGTAAAGAAAGAAGAGGATACAACTCGTATGTCGTTGTAATTTGGTGTAAAGATTTCTTGTCCATTCTCATTAATTAATCCGATTTTTCCATTTTTCTGGATTTGTGCATAGCCAGCATTAAACAAGCCAATAGCTTCATATTCAGGTTGAAGTGCAATATTTCCAAGACTGTCCATCAACCCCCATTTCCCGTTTACCTTGATAGGGAAATTGACTTGTGAAAAGCCAAAAAAACTAGTGAAAAATAAAATTATAAGGGGTAAAAGGCGCATGATTTGCTAGTGGTATTATGGTGTATTTAGAGTATTTGCATTAGTATAACGTTGTTTATTGAGAAAGGAACATGTAGGCATCACATTTTTTTAGAAAAAGGAGGTAGTTTAGTTCAATTCTTTTTTAATTTTTTGTAAATCTTCGGAAGAGATGCCAGTGAATAAAAGGATCTTTTCATCGGAATAGCCCTCATTAAGTAATCTATTGATGAGGTTGTGTAATATTTGTTCAGTTTCCTTAGCTTTTTGTTCAGTTTCCTTAGCTGTTTCCTCAGCTTTTTGTATAGCTTCCTTTGCTTCAATTTGGGCTTCTAGGATAGCTTCCTTTGCTTCATTTTGGGCTTCT
>JAHDHB010000493.1 GCA_020631545.1 Saprospiraceae bacterium
GTTCCCTCTGTTTCAATATAAAACGACTTGAAAGGCATAATGCCATTAGCCCTAGGAATGTCGCCATCATTTTTGTAAGGGTCATCATTAGCCCAAGTCACGGGTTTATCTGGTGCTACTTCTTCTCCACGAGAAGCTAACTCCAATTGTTTTGCCCAATCCTTATACAATCGAATCGTTAAACTTCCAGTATAGCTCATAAAATCGCCCCAAAAAGAAAGATGTTCCTCTGGCGTTCCTTTTCCTACAACCAACTCAAAATGCTTTTTATTCAGTTTTTTCTCATACCCTGGATAAGATTCTAATCGAATAATTTGGGTAGGAAAATGCTCAAGAATAGATTTTATATCCAAATAAGTCGCTTCCCAAGAGGACTGTGTAATTTTAGACGGTTGTAGAAATAATTGTAGCATACTTTGTTAAATAAAAAATTAAGAACTATTGTATCCCCTATTTAAATTAGCTTCAATAAGCTAATGCGGTGAAATTGAAAAACACTTCAATTCTCTTTGCAACTCCTACGAAACATAAAATCTGACTCAAATGCATCACTCCTAAAAACACTATCAATCAACACAATCCTTATTAAAAACAGTACTAGTTTTAGAAGCACTTTGGATAATAGATTCATAAGCCTTCTCTTTGGCCAATCCCTTCTTTAAGTTCTTCTCCAAAAGATAGTCGAAGGTAGGGCCGTCAGGATTTCCGTATTTGAGCTTATCTCGTTTTCGTAGCATTTCAACAGCGGTCTTATCCTGCATCATATACCGAGCATTAATGCGTGCTTGATGCCGTATCTCATAAGCAGCTTTTGCTCGTTCTTCTAAGCTAAGCCCTTGTTCTATCCAGTATTCATTAATCACCGAAATCGCGACGACTTGATAGTTGTACCAAATTCGAATTTCGCAATCGGTTTGAGGAATTTCAACGATAGTCGCTTCTTGGGAATTTGTATTAGGCGCTTCCTCCGAATCTTGGGAAGGAATCCACAAAAGCTGGCCAGCTTGAAGTTTACCCATTCTTGCAATAGATTCGAAACCTTCGTCTGTAGCCGCTTTTAGGTTAGTAGCTTTCACGATTTTCTTACGAGCACATCGTTTACCCAAGTACTCTTTCGCTATTTGGGCGAGCCGTTCGCCTTCTTTTACGATATATTGTTGACCTCCTACTTGTGGGGATTGAGCTTGACTAGCTAACACCATTAGGATGGAAAAAATCATTAAAAAAAACCTCATATCGTATAGTCTCTTAAGGTTAACAAATTATTCTTTCTAAAGATAAGACAAATTATTAGCCTATACAATGCATTCTCTCACCGCTCTCAAAAAAGACATTTCTCTATCGCCACCATTTTATCTTCCCCCCATGCATACCGTTTTCTATCGTTGACAAAAGAAGCGATGCGAGCAAAGCAATATCTTGCCTCCTTGAAAAGTAAAATACAAAACTCTTTCAAAGGCAAGGATTT
The DNA here is from genome assembly GCA_020631545.1 of Saprospiraceae bacterium. GTDB lineage: Bacteria > Bacteroidota > Bacteroidia > Chitinophagales > Saprospiraceae > JAHDHB01. The sequence goes on from JAHDHB010000493.1 coordinate 1,469, forward strand.
TGAACGGTCAGTTCCTACTTGAAGGACTATGGAATGTAATCCTTTTCGTGTTAGTTGTACTTTTAGCGGTTGATCGGGAAAATAGAACGTTGTATTCTGCTTTTTTTCTAGCAGCAATTCTTCCAGAGCATTAATAAAATAAGCGTATAACTGATCGACCAAATCCCAATGCTGGAAGCTTAGAATTACACGGCCATAGCCTGCTAGGAAGATGACTCCTTCCACATAAAATCCATCGGGTTCTAGGAAATTCGATAGTTCTTCGTCTTGAATTTGCGCTAGCAGGAAATATGGATTCCATTGCGGATCTAAACCTTCTCGACGCAGCAATAAGGATGGCTTTTTTCGTAGAAATGTCTTGAAATGAACGCTATTCTGATACAAAGAGTAATCCATAATTTTTTTTTTAAAAAACAGCAAAACCAACTCCAAACCTTAAGAAAAAAATAAATAGCTTAATTTTCAAGGATTTCAAGGAATTTAAAATAGCTTTTCAACTAATAAGACGGTTTCCTAAATAAGAATTTATCTTAAAAACACCACTTCTTATCCAATTTAGTATTAAATTTATAGTCTATCCATAAATGACAAGAAGAATAATACGGAAAACTTTAGAAATGTAATGCATTTTACGCCTAGCATTGCCTTCAAATGAAATCTCCTTACTATGCTGTCTTGTCATTTGCTGCTATCCCATAAACGTTAATAAAACAGCAAACCGTAGCCAATTTTCCTGTCTGGCTTTTCTTCTAAACACTAGTGGTATTCAATTATTGTTTTTTAGCCCTAAATCTATGTTTATAGGTTTCGGCGGGAACACTAACATGCCAATTTATACCCTTTTATAAATAACTGCCTCATACTATTTTTTACTTGTAGATTTGCGCTTATTTTCACATCCTATTTTAATTTTCATCCCCAAAGTGATGTCTAACTACTAATAAAAATCCATTATTATGAGAAAAAATCGCCTCCATATTTTTTGCACACTTTTTATGTGCCTTTTTTTTAGCCTCACTCAAGCTCAAACACCTCCTCAAGCAGAGAATGATTTCGTTTCTACCCTTCAAGACAATGCTGTTGCTCTTAACATTACCGCGAATGACTTCGACCTAGAAGACGGTAACACCCTAGATCCTTGTAGTGTTCTCGTTGTAACACCTGCTCAAAATGGGGTAACCTACTTAGGGGGAAGTAATAACGGCTGCTTGATGAACTATTACCCCAATTCGGGTTTTTCAGGGACAGATTCGTTTACCTATCAAATTTGTGATGCTGACGGACTCTGTGATACAGCGGTGGTTACGGTTGTTGTTATGCCCTGTACCCCACCTCAGCTTTCTTTGAATCCATCCCCTTTGTGTGAAAATCAAAGTGGGACATTTATCGCTGAATATGCTGGTTCTGCTGCTACGTATACTTGGGATTTTGGGTTTAATGCGGTTCCCTTTTCCGCTACTGGAATAGGGCCACATTCCGTTACTTATTCTACAGTAGGGACATTCCCTGTACTATTAACAACGACTAGTGCGGGCTGCACACGGTCAACCACATTTTACATCGTCGTAAACGCCGCTCCAACAGCACTGATAAGCACTGCTCCTGAGTACCTTTGTGTCGAAGAAGAAGGTTTATTCATTGCTCAAGTAACTGGTGGTACTGGAGCTAGTTTTAATTGGGATTTTGGTGCAGACGCTTCCCCGCCTACAGCTAGCGGTATTGGAAGTCATAGTGTTTCTTACCCTAATGGAGGCAGTAAAACCGTCAATCTATACGTTACACAGGGCAGTTGTACCAATCAAGCAGCTTACCAATTGGATGTGCTTGATAGAACGGAGGTCGATGCTGGCGAAGAACAAACCATTTGCTCTGGCGGGACTGCGATACTAGGAACTACCCCCATCTTGAATGCAAATTACCTTTGGTCGCCTACTACGAGTCTAAATTCTCCGAATACCGCCAATCCTGCCGCCTCTCCTATGGTTACAACGACTTATGAAATGAGGGTTTTTAAAAATGGCTGCGAATCTATAGATTCTGTAACGGTAGTAGTAGATGATACACCTGTCCCTTTTGTCGAAGCAGGCCCCGATCACGCTATTTGCGAAGGAACAACCGTACAAGTGGGTGGACAACCTACAACGAGTGCTAGTGGCAGTGGTGTTATCATTGAATGGACAACGACGACGGGCGATCTTAGTACGATTGACGATCCCTCTTTACCCAATCCAATCATTACAGCAAAAACAACAGAGATTTATACCGTCTGTGTAACCAATGGCAATTGTACAAAATGTGATGATATGACGCTATCTGTAGCCCCTGCGCCAGATCTTACTGCTGGAGCTGATGTTGACTTATGCAAAGGGGAAAGCACGATCTTAGGTTGTAGTCCTTGTCTTCCATACCCAGATGACGCGACATACCTTTGGACACCTCCTACAGGTTTAGATAACCCTAGTGCGCGAAATCCAATTGCATCCCCTACTCAAACGACGACATATTCCGTACAAATGACCTACAATGGATGTTCATCTTACGACGAGGTCCTTGTTCATGTAGATGCTTGCAATGATCTTCCTAGCGCCTATGATGATTTTTATCAAACCGATCAAGGAACTGGTTTTAGCGCTCCTAGTCCATTCAATGATTTGCCTAGTGTTTTGGACAATGATACGGATCCTTCCAATGACTTGTTTTTAACACCTACGACGATAACCAGTTCACAGGATCCTAATACACAAGTTACTTTTTATAGTAATGGTTCTTTTGTCTACAAACCAAGTCCCGATTTTGTAGGGATGGATACCTTCGAATATGAAGTCTGTGATAATGGAAATCCCGTTTATTGTGCTACAGCCACGCTTTACATTTCTGTAGAACCTTGCATTGAAGTTCAACTTTGGGCGTTTTTAGAAGGCGCCTATGATGCTAGTACAGCAGAGATGACCACTTACCTCAATTTATTAGAGGGAAATGCCTTGTATAGAGGGGTTTTGCCTGGGCAAGAACCTTACAACTCCTTTTTTGCGCCTACCCCCCTTGGCCAGCCTTACAAAATCAGTCCTTGGGAGTATATTGGTTTAGAAGGCACTTTTGATGCTCCTCCCTATTACTACGCCCCCGGTAGCTCTGCCCCCGAAGGTGATGCTTTACATGCTGTTTATCATCCCGATGTTGTGGATTGGGTACTCGTCCGATTTCGAGAAGGGCCTACGGATAATCTAGTGACCGTTCGTTCTGTAGCGGCTTTATTGATGAAGGATGGACGTCTTGAGTTTCTAGAACCTTGTATATTTAAACAAAGTGATTTATCAGGCAGTATGGTTTATGTCCAAATTGATCATCGCAATCACATGGCCATTATGAATCCTTTTGCTTTGGATATCACAGCAGGACAGCTCTCTTGGGATTTTAGAATCGCAAACTCCTACCGAGAACCTACTAGTTTTGGCCAACAAGAAGTACAAGCAGGTGTTTGGGCTTTGTATGCTGGCGATACTGATCAAACAGCCGATTTCCCCTACTATGATATAAATGGTTTTGACGCTATTATTTGGTCTTCTGAAAATGGGAATTATGATGCCTATTTACCTGCTGATGTCGATTTGAATGCCGATACCAATGGCTCGGATCGAATTCTAATTTTGAAAAATAATGGCATCTCCTCAAGAGTTCCGAAGTAAGTCAATCCGCATTTATGTGAGTTAAGAGTGAGGAATTAAGAATCGACTATTAATTCTTTGTAAATAAAGCCTTTAGTTGTTTTTTTGGGCAGCTTTTCCCGCTATCCGTTTGTAGTCGGCACGCTGTAGCAGCATTCAGCATGGCCGTACAGGCATCTTCCTAATCGTCAGCTACCTGTACGCCCTGCTTCATAGCAGCT
>JAHDHB010000494.1 GCA_020631545.1 Saprospiraceae bacterium
ATTTTAGTAGTAAAGTGAAAAAGGTGAATGACTGGAAAGCTTTAGCATTGTGAGAACACCGCTTGCCTCAAAAACAGTATCCCTATTTAGAGGCCACAGGTAGAGAAAATTCACGATAGCTATCGCGGATTGTCCTTTGTCCTTTGTCCTTTGTCCTTTGTCCTTTGTCCTTTGTCAAAATATCTTTTCAAGCGCTAGCGAAGAAAACAATTAAAAACGGGGGTAGTAGAAATTATTTTCTTTCGTTGATTTGGGTTCAAATTTTCTCCAATTTTCTTTCTTGTATTGCAAGCGATCCGCTATGATATTCAAGACGGTAGGATTCACACCTAGTCCGATATGACTCCCTCTGATTTGGATGTTTTGCCGAATTTCGCAGAGTTCTTGCTCTTGACAAACTTTCCAAGAAACAATTCCATCTTCCTTGGAATAAATGGCCGTACTCGGAACGGGAATCGGTTTTGGCAAATCAGCAAGTAATTCAGGATCAATATCTTTTACGCCTCCATCCTTGGAGATTAGATTGTACAACCAAGCAGCATTGTTGGGTTCCGTCAAGCCGGAGAAAGGAGAACCTAAGGTAATGACTTGGCGCGTAATGTCTGGATGCATTTTGGCTATTTGACGACCATAAATCCCTCCTAAACTCCAACCTACAATACTTACTTTTTGCCCTGTTTCCTTGTAGATTTCAAGCAATCTTGCTGCGGTTCGTTCATCATTATCCTTGCGTCCTTTATTTCTACCAAGCTCCCAACCGTAGGCGTTATAACCAATTTTGTTAAGAAACCGACGAAGGAAAATAGTCGAACCATCACTCGCCATAAACCCGGGAATCACTAGAACGGGATGCCCATCGCCAGTTTTCGTCTTTGTCATCTGCGTTTCTTTCTTGCAAAACCACGCTAGCTCTCCTATTGCTCGACTTACTTCTGTAAACCACAGTAGAAAGGAGGGACGTTGAACCTTATTCTCTTTTGTTTTCATGACTTAATTTGCTTTTTCTTGAAGAATGAACACACACCGCAAGGGCTTGAAATCCTTGCTAGTGTGTGTTTACTTGAACTTGTTTGGCCTTGACCTATCGGATGAATCCAAGGGGCCGAGATTCTATCGAACTAAAGGGCTAATGTCCTTACATTTACGGTAGTTGTTCTACTTTATTTCTATTATTCCAAACCACACTTCGGTCACTAGAATCACAAGCACCGTCCAAGTCTACGTCTGCCGTTAAGTAACCGAATTGATTTCGATTGTTCCATGTTTCGGAGCGATCAAAGGAATCAATTAGCTGATCGGCTGAGGCGTCTCCTGGCCAAAGGGTCATGATGCCGTTTATCGTTTTCCTTGCATTGGTTCCGTACATAGCTAAATTGGGGTCGGAAAAATCGATAAGACTACCGCCATTTAACAAGGGAAGGGGCGCTAAGGTCATAGCTCCTAGGTGGTTGCGATGACGAATGGCAATGTGGTAATTTCCTTCCGCAACACCTTCAAACAACAAGGGAGACATTCCATCCATATCTACAATATCCCCATCTCTTTGGACAAGGGCAGAACGTGTAGCCACGACCATTGCTGAATTGTTTTCATCTCTTAGTTCCACAAAGACCCAGTCTACAATAGCATTGTTTCCCATTACGGCCAAAACTGTAGCAGGATTTTCGATGAGTTCTCCAGATGGAGCATTGACATACGTAAAACCTAAGGCCGAATATGGCTCTGCTAATGGAAGGTAATTATTCGTAACTAAATCATTATTCATCAAGGAGTTTGTAGAACTATAAGGGCCTCCAAGTTGTACTTTTAAAGGGACTTCCAAAGCGGCACAGCTTCCCCATACCAAACCTGCATACTCAGGATGATCAATGTAAGGATTGCGATTGCCTTGTATGTCAAATATCGCTTCATTTCGGTCGATTTCCTTCTGGTCAACAGGATCCAGATTGTGCCATGCAAGCAGCATTTCTATGGCCCAAGGCTCAAAAGCAGGCCAAGTAGTGCCTTCCAACATAGCATTTCCGCCAGTATTGTTGTTTTCCCAACTAGCGATGCCGTCTTCATATCTCGTAGCCATATAGAAATAACCTCGTGCAAAATCACCTTTATAATCATCTGAAGGTTCGAAAACAGCACCTGAATAACCAGGAATGGTAATAGCAGAAGGCCCTGATTGACAACCATTGTTGGTAATCGTACTAGCCATACCGTCAATGACTTCTCCAAAAGGATTGCTACCACGCAAACCATTTATCCAACCATCTGTAGGCACGACGTGAAAAATGTCCGTATACTGTGGTACAGAGGTACTTCCTCCCCACCATGACCGAGGAAAACTATGCTCACGATTGTAACAATCACCTTCCATCGAATAATTGCCACACTGATCTGTCACAAAAGTAAATTCTACTTCAAACCCTGCTGGATTATCCGTATACATATCCCACAGGATTGTCTGCGTGCCACTATCGTTTATCCGAGCATCTGTAGTTTGGTAATGCGTCCACAGACTTGAATAAGAAACGACGGTATGATTATCAATGATATTGTGCAAAATCGTCTTAAGCTCTGCACATCGCTCATTTCCAACATTAGCATAATATCCAGAATTCGTTGGCATTAAGGTAGTTGCTGAACCAATAAGTGGACTAGCAGTCAAGTAATCTGGGCCACCTGCACAATTATCATTACTGGAAAAGATGAAAAAATAATAGGTGGTATTGTTGGATAATCCTGTCGCATTAAAGGTAGTGGAAGCACTGTATTGAACGACTTGTGCATTGCCCAACATTGCCCCTGCTGTATAAAATGCTTGATCTTGGGGTAAATCGGTCAAATTATTCGTGGTGCTCGCAAGTACTAAATACTTATCGGTATTCGCAACAGGCAAGAAGCCTCCTTGGATAGATGTTGCTGTAAGCGTTCCAAATGATAGATTCATGGGTTGAGCGACAGGCTCATTACAAGGAACTTGCGTCCCCATCGTTGTGATGCCAATATTATCCAAAGCAAATTCATCTCTACCTCCAGAACCGCCAGCATCGTTTCCAGACCAACGCAAATAGAGCCTCGCCCCTGCTGCTAATCCAAGCCCAGTAAGCGTTACGTTTTTAGGGTTTGCCTGCCATGTCGTCCCTGTTAAAGCAGCATCCGAGGTATAATCTAAGGAGGCAACACTTTGATAAGTAGCACCATTATCCAAAGAATAAGAGAAGTTAAAAGAGTTTCCACGAGGTTGATCATTTCGAACATACAAGGTATAAGCTAGTTCTAAATCACTAATCGTCATCGTCCCACTATTCATCACGTTCAAGGTAATTGTACCTGGTGTCCAATCACTTCCAGTGGGTTGAACTCCTAAAGCCCAATTTCCTCCAACATCAAAGCTGTAAATCCCACCAGAAGTTACGGGTATATTGCTACTTAGCCTAGCATGGTCGCCCACCATATTTTCCACTCCGAAGTTTTTCGCGCCGTCACTCAATCCCGTAGTAGCCCAAGCATCTGCATCCAACTGCCCGTTAGCAGGCGTGTTGGCGAAGCCTGTTCCTTGAAAAACGCCAGCATTTACACCAAGTACAGTATTATCAAAATCAATGAGATAACTATTTCCTCCTGCCTGAATGTTGAGCTGAGCAAAAGCACTATAGGCAAAAAGAAGAAATAAGAACGTGATAATGGAGATTCTAGTCATGGATTCTACAAATTTAATGATTGATTGAACTCAATTCTTGAAACTGATTTTTAGTCATAAAAGAGTATTCTATGCTATTATATAGAATGTCTTCATGTGCAGTTTTAAGAATGGCACAAAGTTCACGATTCTTGTAGAGAATTCCAAGAAGAAAATAGATGGGCAGCGAATAGATTAAATGCCAACGATTTTACATAGCGCTATAGATTTCAATAGTTTGTCACCATTTTTAATCCCTATTATTTTTGTTTTTTTCATAACTATTTATTTTCTTTGCAATAGTTTGCTGTTTTTCAAAATGTTTTAAATTGCCGAAAGTTTACGCTATCCATAAGGATAGTGCTATTAATTGTTTGATTTTCAATTTAAAACAGGCTTTATGGGTGATTTGAACAATGTTATTTTGATGTACACCAAGAATTTAATGGCTTTAAAGCGAGAAGCTACTTTTATAAAGTTTCTACGCTTTAAATCCAATAATTTCGACGATTTGCAAAAATTATTTACTTGCCTAAAACAGCAAATCGAAGAGGATGCTTATCACAAGCAAAACCTGTATAAATCCATATTTCCCAAAGCCAAGAACTACCAAGCTTCTAGAATGAAGACTTTGCTCATCGAATATTTGGAGGTCTTAAAGAGCTTTCTAAAATTCGAACAATTGGAGAAAAATAAGGTGATTGGCCAACATTTACTCTTGGATAGCTTGCGAGCGACTAGAATGACGAAGGAGTTTCTAGCACTAACTAAGGAGGTAGAAACGACGATGGATTCTACCGCAGAAGCGGAGTATTATCTTTACCTTGGTTTACAAAAACTAGATCGTTATTTCTACGAATCAGAAGATAATCCTAAGGATAGGAAGGACTTAGAGAGTGCTTTGAAGTACTTAGATGTTTTTTGCCAGATCAAAAAATTGAAGATTTATACGGAATTACTCAGCATAAACTACATTTACGGCAATGAAAATGCTAAGAAATTTAGAGATGAAGTAAGGCAATTTCCAGAACTTTTTATCAATACGGAAATTCCATTACTACAGTTATTAAGAACTACTGCACGATTTTATGTAAAACAGGATTCATCAAGCTACTATGAATTAAAACGACTGTTGATAGAGCTGTTGACAGTCATCCAAACAGAAAAGAAGAATCTTTTTGTTCTCGGGCTTAATGCATTAGCCCCTATTTATCTACCTACTGAAGTCTATCATAAGGAGTATTTCGAATGGATTCTCTTTGCAGAAAAGGAAGGAATATTAATCGAAGATGGGGTAATTGATGAACATACTTTTATAACTGCTATTCAGTTTGCTTGCATACAAGACAAAGCAAAATGGGCAAGGACTTTTAAAGATAAGTACATTGACTACTTAGACATTAGCACTTATAGCTTAGAACGTATTGAAAATCAATCAGAAGGTTTTTTGTTGATTGAAGAAGGTGATTATAAAGGAGCAATCACGAAACTAAAGGAAATAACGGCTACAAAACCTCAATATTTTTTCCAAAAGAACGTATCAATCATCAAGGCAGGCTATCACATCTATAAGAATGATGTTTTTGTTGAGTTTTATGATGAAATCCATACATTTTCATCCATTTTTTATCGATACAAGAGAAA
>JAHDHB010000495.1 GCA_020631545.1 Saprospiraceae bacterium
GCCCAAACCTCCATCTCTCCAAAACGCTGACCACCAAACTGAGCTTTACCACCCAATGGCTGTTGCGTAATCAAAGAGTATGGTCCGATTGAACGAGCGTGCATTTTATCATCAACCATATGCGACAGTTTAAGCATGTAAATCACACCTACCGTTGCTTTTTGGTGGAATCGGTCTCCAGTATCTCCATCAAATAAGTACGTTTGTCCATAACTTGGCAAGCCTGCTTTAGTAACGATGTCATCAATCTCATCAGATTTAGCACCGTCAAAAATAGGCGTCGCAAACTTTCTCCCCATTTTCAAACCGGCCCAACCTAAAACAGTTTCAAAGATTTGCCCAAGGTTCATCCTAGAAGGTACCCCAAGAGGGTTCAACACGATATCCATAGGTGTACCATCTTCTAAGAACGGCATATCTTCTTGACGTACAATTCTAGAAACGATACCTTTGTTACCGTGACGACCTGCGAGCTTATCTCCTACTTTCAGTTTACGTTTTTTGGCCATATAAACCTTCGCCAACTTCAAGACCCCAGCAGGCAATTCATCACCAATACTGATATTGAATTTCTCTCGCTTATATTGACTAATAACTTCGTTAACTTTAATTCGGAAGTTATGCAACAATCGCTTAATCAAAGAGTTCGTATGATCATCTTCTGTCCAGTTAGAATAATCAACAGAAACATAATCAATCGCCATCAAGTTCTTTTGTGTAAACTTGATACCTTGCGATAATAACATTTCACCATAAATACTCTTAACTCCAGCAGAAGCTTTACCTTTTACAAGAATGAGCATTTTATCCACCAAAATAGTGGTCAACTCTTTCATTGCACGGCCATGCTCATCTTCCAAGCGTGCTAACAATTCTTTCTCCTGTGCTTTACGAGCCTTATCTTTCTTAGCTCTAGCAAAGAGTTTCTTATTGATAATCACCCCTTTCGTAGATGGAGGTGCTTTTAAAGAAGCATCTTTAACGTCACCCGCTTTGTCTCCAAAGATAGCGCGTAGAAGTTTTTCTTCAGGAGTCGGGTCAGATTCTCCCTTAGGCGTAATCTTACCGATTAAAATATCTCCTTCTTTCACCCAAGCACCAATTCGGATAACCCCATTCTCATCTAAGTCCTTCGTCGCTTCTTCACTAACGTTAGGAATGTCATTCGTCAATTCCTCCTCTCCTAGTTTAGTATCTCGTACATCCAAGTCATATTCCTCAATATGAATGGAGGTAAAAATATCTTCACGAACAACTCTTTCCGAAATAACGATAGCATCCTCAAAGTTATACCCTTTCCAAGGCATAAAGGCCACGACGAGGTTTTGACCTAAGGCCAATTCACCATCTTGTGTCGCATAACCTTCACAAAGAATCTTACCTTTAACCACTTTATCTCCTTTACGGACAATAGGTTTTAGGTTGATAGATGTTCCTTGGTTAGTACGCTTAAACTTCGTTAATTTATAAGTCTTATGACTGTCTTCAAAGCTAACCAATTGGTCTTCTGAAGTTCGATCATACTTAATTATAATACGTTCAGCATCCACATATTCTACAGAACCCGAACCTTCCGCATTAATCAACATCCGAGAATCATTCGCCACTTTACCTTCAAGCCCAGTTCCCACGATAGGAGAATTAGGTTTAACTAAAGGTACAGCTTGACGCTGCATGTTCGAGCCCATCAAGGCACGGTTGGCATCATCATGCGACAAGAAAGGAATCAAGGAAGCAGAAACCCCAACAATCTGATTTGGAGCAACATCCATGTATTCGATTTCTCCATCTTCTGGATTCAAAACAGGGAATTCACCGTGATTTCTACATTTTACCCTTTCGGTCAAGAATCGGCCATCTTCCGCCAATTGCTTATTCGATTGTGCAATAGTTTTGAAATCCTCCTCTTCTGCTGAAAGATATTCAGGAGCTTTTTTGAAATTGACTTTACCTTTATTTACAGGGCGGTAAGGTGTTTCCAAGAAGCCCATTTTATTCACTTTTGCGTGAACACATAAGGTAGAAATCAAACCAATGTTTGGTCCCTCAGGCGTTTCAATCGTACAAAGGCGACCGTAGTGAGAGTAGTGAACATCACGAACCTCAAAACCTGCACGCTCTCTAGAAAGACCACCAGGTCCTAATGCAGAAATACGCCTCTTGTGCGTAATTTCAGACAACGGGTTGGTTTGATCCAAAAACTGAGATAGCTGACTAGTTCCAAAGAACGAATTAATAACAGAAGAAAGTGTACGCGCATTAATCAAATCAATAGGCGTAAAAACCTCGTTATCTCTAACATTCATTCTTTCCCGAATCGTTCTAGCCATTCTAGCAAGACCAACTCCGAACTGAGAGTACAATTGCTCTCCAACGGTACGAACACGACGATTGCTCAAATGGTCAATATCATCAATATCCGCTTTTTGGTTCATCAACCTAACTAGATACCTTACGATGGCAATGATATCTTTCTTGGTCAAGACACGAATCTCCCGATCTGTATCTAATTCCAATTTGCGGTTGATCTTATACCGTCCTACATCACCAAGGTTATATCGTTTATCCGAGAAGAATAATTTGTCGATAATCCCTCTTGCCGTTTCCTCATCCGGTGGATCCGTACCGCGTAATTGTCTGTATATATGTTGTACAGCTTCTAGCTCAGAGTTAGAAGTATCTTTTTGTAATGTATTGTAGATGATAGAGTAATCATCCTTAATTTCTGCTTTCTGAAGAATAATACTCTCCACATCTGTTTCAAGAATGCGATTGATATTCTCTTCATCCAAAATCGTATCCCGTTCTAGGATAACCTCGTTTCGCTCAATAGTAACCACCTCACCCGTATCCTCATCTACGAAATCTTCCGTCCAACTTCTCAAGACTCTAGCCGCCAATTTGCGCCCAATCGCCTCAGTCAATGCTTTATTATTAACCTGAACTTCATCAGCCAGATCGAAAATTTCCAAGATGGATTTATCCGAATCATAACCAATAGCTCTAAGGAGCGTAGTCACAGGGAATTTTTTCTTTCGATCAATGTAAGCATACATGACCGTATTAATATCAGTAGCAAATTCCATCCAAGCCCCCTTGAATGGTATCACCCTAGCCGAATAAATCTTCGTTCCATTCGGGTGAAGGCTTTGCCCAAAGAAAACACCAGGAGAACGGTGCAACTGCGTAACGATGATACGCTCCGAACCATTAACGACGAAAGTACCTTTAGGGGTCATATAAGGAATATTCCCTAAAAAGACATCCTGCACAATCGTTTTAAAATCAACATGTTCTTCATCATTACAAGACAGCCTCAATTTCGCCTTCAACGGAACACTGTAAGTCAACCCTCTCTCCATGCACTCTTCAAGGCTATATCTAGGAGGGTCAATGAAATAATCGAGGAATTCCAAGACAAATATATTTCTCGCATCCGTGATGGGAAAATTCTCTTGAAACACATTATAGAGTCCCTCGTTAATACGATTTTCTGGAGTAGTCTCCAATTGGAAGAACTCTGTGAAAGATTTGACCTGAATTTCCAGAAAATCAGGATAAGGGGTCAAGTTCTTGATCTTACCAAAGTTAATCCTTTTGGACTTCTCGATGTTACGATTCGCCATTTATGGAAATTGTTATGATTATATATGGGAATAGGCTTAGCCAATATTCAATTATTGGCTAAGCCCATAAACCTATTTAGAAATTTTCAAGTATCGATTCTTACTAGTCAAGCGTTGAAGTTGGGGTTGAAGTAGAATAACATGGACAATTAGCCCTTAAATTCAATTTTCTTTTGTTTATTCTTAACAATCATTAGTTTTTCAATTTTCAAAAAATAATGAACATTTAGAAGCCCAGAAGAAAAAGAGCAATTAAAGCAACATATTAGCCAACTACTCTACCAATCATTCTCAAAATAAAAAACAAAGAAACAAATGGGAAGGTTTTGAGTGTACAAAACCTTCCCGAAATATTTCAAAGATTACTTGAGTTCAACTTCAGCGCCTGCATCTTCTAATGCAGCTTTCAAGGCCTCAGCTTCATCTTTAGAAACTTTTTCCTTGATAGCACCTGGTGCAGCATCAACAAGACCCTTAGCGTCTTTCAAGCCGATACCTAAAGCACCTTTTACAGCTTTAACTACTTGAAGCTTCGCAGCTCCTGCTGACTTAAGGATTACATCGAATTCAGTTTGCTCAGCGGCAGCACCGCCACCGTCTCCAGTGCCAGGAGCAGCAACAGCAACAGCTGCAGCAGCAGGTTCGATACCGTAATCATCTTTAAGGATAGTGGCCAACTCGTTAACGTCTTTGACGGTTAGATTAACCAATTGTTCAGCGAGTTCTTTCAATTCTGCCATTTTAAAAAGGATTTATTGTGTGGTTTTCAAAAATTATAAACTACGTATAATTGATGTAGCTTGGAAGCCTTAATTAATTATGGGTTGTGCTAAGCGCTTAAAGCGTAAGAATCTAACAAAAAGATGCTGACTCGCAAAAAGCGCCTCCCAGCATTTACCCTTCTTCCCTTTCGGAAAGTGTTTTGATAAGCCCTGCAATCGTTTGCCCACCAGATTGGAGAGACCCCAAAACGTTTTTGATAGGTGATTGTAGAAGCGTAACGATATCCCCGATAAGCTCTTCTTTTGATTTCAGCTTGCTTAAAGCTTCAATCTGCTCATCACCAAAGTAGACATCAGAGTCAACATAAGCCGCCTTAAGGACAGGCTTAGGATGTTCTTTTCTAAAATCTTTGATAATTCGTGCGGGGAGGTTAGCAGTTTCAGAAAACATAACTGCTGTAGGCCCTTTAAGAGCATCATAAACACCCGTGTAGGCAGTTTCATCAATACGCTCAAGAGCTTTACGTACCAATGTGTTTTTCAGTACTTTTACCTGAACATCTTTCTCAAAACAGATTCGGCGAAAACTGTTGATTTGCTCAACATTAAGCGTGGAATAATCCGTAATATAAAATGCCTTGGTATTGCTGAAAATATCTTGCAATTCGGCTATAGCTGCCGTTTTTTCTGCTTTTGTCATAACAAAAGATTTTTATCCTAATTATTTGATGGATTTGGTATCAATCTTAATGCCTGGACTCATCGTACTAGCAAGCGTGATTGATTTTAGGTACGTTCCTTTTGCAGAAGCAGGCTTAATTTTGATAAGCGTAGTCAACAACTCCATCGCATTCTCAAACAAGCTATTCGCTTCGAAAGAAACACGACCAACAGAGGAATGGATAATACCAAATTTATCCACACGGTAAGCAATTTT
>JAHDHB010000496.1 GCA_020631545.1 Saprospiraceae bacterium
TGGGCTACAGACAGGGTCACACCTAACGGCGCTTCCAACTTTCGCAAGCGAAAATAAGGCTAATAATCAAGAGGTTCTCCGGCTTAATAATTTCACCCTTTCAGGGTTATCGCACTAGTTCTTTTGTTTTTCTATAATCCTTACATCCCTTCGGGATTTACTCGCCTTCTGTATTCGAGTCTGGGGCAAACCCTGAAAGGGTGAAAGGATTTGCAATTGTGTGATAAATCCAAGCGGCTAGTAGTTCTAATTCACTGCGAGGCTCAATACGCCTTGCCTCCGCCAACACCACAAGCTTCCCGTATTCGCACCACGAGCGGCTGCTAAAATTAAACACCAAAAACAATTAACCTGTTAATTACCCTATGGAAAACTTTAGAGATTTATCTTCATTTAAGGCTTTATTTTTAAGGCTTTCGGAATATAAGCGAGGCATTTTTCAAATCATTACCTTACAAATCGTGTGGGGGTTTATGGAATTGATTTTTCCTTTTTTGATGCAAGCCATCGTCGATAAAGGAATTCAGCAACAAGATTACAATTTCATCCTCTTGATCTTGATGGCTCAATTGATGTTGTTTTTGGGGACAACCTTCACAGAGTTGTTTAAATCTTGGTTTTTACGCCAGATTGGACTGCGATTGAACAAAAAAATAATGGATGCTTACTTGAAACAATTGATCAGCAAAAATGTATTGTTTTTCAATTTTAATAAAGAAAGTGCCTTGTTATCGCTACTCAACGATATGTTTAAGATTGGGCGTTTCCTTACCGATCACCTCCTCAATTTTGTCAATGCCTTGTTTCGATTGATGCTTTACGGAGCTATTCTTTTCATTTTCAACACCTCCATTGGTTGGATTTTTGTTATTTCGGTTGTCCTATCCATTAGCTGGGATCTCATTTTCTTGAACCAACGGGAAAAGGAAGACAATCTTCGTTTTCAAGCCCAAACAGCCATTCGCTCTGGCTTTTTAGAATCGATTGGAGGCATTTCGGACATCAAAACGAATAACTTAGAATGGGAACGAATCCGAATTTGGCAAGCCAGTTTGGACATCTTTTCATGGGCAAGATTGGGTTTGTTGAGGCTCAGCCAATACTATAGGGGAGGCACCTTGACTATCGGTCAATTGCGAGATATTTTCATCATTTTTTTATCCGCCACCTATGTTATCGAAGGTGCGCTTACGCTTGGAGCTATGCTTGCCATTCAATTCATTCTTGGCCAACTTAGCCGTCAAGTTTATGCCTTGATGGAGTTTGTCGAATACTATCATGATGCTAAGCTAAGCCTTGGACGTCTAGCAAAAGTAACCGGTACAGAAGAGCAAGAGTTCATCCCGCCCAAGACCTTTCAAAAGCGAACCATTCAAGAAGACATCCAAGTAAACTCCCTGAATTTCAGCTATAAAGATGTTTTATGTTTAAATAATGTCAATGTTACTATTCCTTACCAAGCAAAGGTCGCTATCGTAGGAGAAAGTGGCAGTGGAAAATCTACTTTGCTTAAGTTATTATTAAAACTTTTAGATCCAGATAGTGGAACGATTAAAGTGGGGCATTCTAGACTGAGTACGATAGAGAATAATGTATGGCGAGACAATTGTAGTGTCGCTTTGCAAGAAGGATACCTCTTTAGCGGTAGTTTGAAATATAACATAAGCTTGAAGGAAAAGGAGGAAAACATTGATTATGTAAAGCTAGAGAAAGCTATAAAAATAAGCTGCTTGGAAAGTGTGGTGGGCAATTTGGATGAAGGTTGGGACACGCTTATCGGAAAAGGAGGAAAGGCCTTGAGCAAGGGGCAGGGGCAACGGGTCTTACTAGCACGCGCCATCTATAAAGATGCCAAGTACTTGATTATGGATGAACCTACTTCGGCCTTGGATCTCATTACCTCCAAGCAGGTTTTGAAGAATATTTTTGAAACGTTTGCTGATAGAACCGTCATTTTTGCAACGCATAAAATTAAAATGGCGGAAAAAATGGATTTAATTCTTTTGGTCGATCAAGGAGAAGTCGTAGAGTGCGGTACACACCAGGAATTAATGGATTTAGAAGGCTATTATTATAAATTATTTACCAGTTAATTATTTTCGTTATGCAAATTTCAATGCCGTTAGAAAAAAGAGGCGTTTTTCAGTATGAACTTCCTTTGGGTCTTTTGCGGATGGGAGGCTTTATTATATCCAGTTCCGTCGTTTTGTTGTTCCTTATTACTTGGTTGTTAGAATATAACGAAACCGTAGATGCCTCTATTACCCTAACAACTAAAAATTTACCCCTTGATATTTATGCCGAAACAGAGGGTGAATTGCTTGTTTTTGTAGAAGAAAATGAAGTCGTCAAAAAAGGAGATGTCCTAGCTATGATTGAAAACTCAGGGAGTTATGAAGATATGCAAAGCCTCAAGAAAATGATGGCTTCGCAGGATACTTACATGGCAACCGCAAAATACCTGAACCGTTCCGCAAGGCAATTAAACCTAGGGGCTGTTCAACCCGCTTTGGCGGATTTAGTCAAACATTATAAGCGCTATAGAACTTTTTTAAGCACTGACGATCATAGGAATCTGAGAAATTCTAAAAAAGAACAAATCGAACATTATAAAAAACGGATAGCCTTAATGCAACAAAAATCTTCCTTGATTGCTAAAGATATAGGACTTTCTGATAAAAAATTGAATGTTGACCAAAAACTCTATGAGGAGGAAATCATTTCTAGGAGAGATTTGGATCGTTCTAGGCAAAACCACCTGGGTAAATCACATGACGCTTTAGATAACGAGGTCATCATTAACGGCTTAGAGCTTGAAATAAAAAATCTACACTACACTATAAAAACGCTAAACAATCAATTTAAAATCAACTCCGCACAGCTTAAACAAAACATAGAAGATGCGCTATTCTCCTTGGAGAATGAAATTCGAACATGGGAAAACCAACATTTAATCCTTGCGAGTACCAGCGGCATTTGTACCCATAAGGAGTATCTAAACGATTACCAATTCTTTCAAAAAGGAGAAAAAATCTTTACCATCATCCCTGAAAAAGCAAAAGAACATTTTGGCTGGTTAAAACTTCCTGTGAAAGGAGCAGGAAAAGTAAATGTTGGTCAAGCCGTCAATGTTCAACTCGATAACTATCCGCCATCAGAATATGGTATTTTGAAAGGAACGATAGAGGAAATTGCCGTCATTCCTTCAGAAGGGACTTACAATGTAAAAGTTAATTTTCCAGAAAAACTAGTTTCCACCTTCAATGTACCCTTCGTTTTTCAGCAGTTAATGTCTGGAAAAGCGGAAGTAATCACGAACAAAACCACTTTTTTGCAACGGCTATGGAATCAAACTAGAGCAGCAAGACTAAATCGTTGAAAGAGGACAAAGAAAATCAAGCGTAGCCATCATGGTAAGTTTTAGCGCAGAGAAACCAAAAAGGAAGCTTCTTTTTTTATCTTTGTAGACTTCTAACTTAATTAATGAACATATCGTGAAATACTATTGTGTAAAGTGCGGCGCTCAGATCCATCAAAATGAATTTGACCGTGAATTAGAAATCGTGGAATGTAGGAATTGTGGAACAGAGCAAGAGTTGCAACAATTGGTACGGATAGAGGACAACCACAAAACGCAATTGATGCTTGCTCCTCCTTCGAAATCCAAAATCGACGTTTACCGATATAGCGATAGCGTCATGGAGATTACGATACCACGTTCAGGGCTCAAACCTGAAAACCTTTTCGTTTTAGGTTTTTCCGTCGTTTGGTTAAGCTTTGTCGCCTTTTGGACCTTGATGGCTGCTTCCGCTAGTATTTTGTTTGCGATGTTTTCAATTCCCTTTTGGATAGTCGGCGTTTCCATGTTATACAGCCTAACGAAAGTAGCCCTAGAAAAACAAGAGATAGAATTGAATGGACGAACGATGAAAATCAAGAAGACCCGACTCCTCAATTCTAGAACAGAAGAATTTCCATTGATGGACGTCGATCAAATAAAAATGGAAAAACTAGGAAACACCAAACGCTTCACCACAGCATCAAAACTTAATCATCTAGGAAATAAAAACTTTAAAATTCCAACCATCAAGCACGGCAAAGAAACCGAAACACTTCTAGAATACGGCACAGAAGAAGAGAAAAAATGGGTCGTCAATCTATTGAATGAATATATGGTCAAAATACACGGGAAAGATGTTTGATAAAAACAAGCACAAAAAACTCCATAGGAGTTCCCTGTCGATAGCCACGGGTTAAAACCCGTGGTCTCAATACAAAAAACAAAATACCTGATACACCACCACAAGGGTTTAATAAAAACAAAACCCCAAATGATACCTCAACAAATCACAATTCAACCTACGATCTTAGTTCGCCCGCTCCACACCCAATAAGTCCTTATCCGTTTTCGGTTTTGCACAAAGCGAATGCAAGCGATACCCTGCCGTCAATTGCAGATAAACATTGCGAACAGTTTCTTCCTTTAAGGTATAAGTCGGTTTATAGATAGAGCGTAGCCCCGTCGTCACCCTCAATTCACAGTTAATCCCAAATTTTGTATCGTAGCGTAAAGCCCCTACAACACCAAAATCAATTTCACTGATATTGATTCCCTCATCAAAAGGTTCGTTTTCTACCGTCAAATTGCCAAACCCTACAATACCATTAGCAACCCCCGTATTTCCTGCCTCCAATAAATAGCCAAGGTAAGGCCCTGCAAGAATACGATAGCTTTTGCCAATCTGGTAGTAGCCCATGACTGGCCATTCCAAGTATTTATTGTTGAATTTTCCCGTTACCGTTCCTGTAAATTTTGTGTCCACATAAACGGTTGTATCTGGATTAGATATCGGGTTATAAGGGTAAGAGTATACCTGATCCGTAACCGGAGAAGAGAATTTCGAACGTTTTTGCACAAAGTATAACTCTGTTTGTAAGCCCCATTTAGAAGCAAGCGCATAATCTGCATAAATACCTAAAATCGGCCCAAGGCCAGGACTTCCAGTAGCTCCTTTTTCGGCAGGGCCAATGGGTGTACCGTAAGCGATACCAGCCTTAATCCCAAAATTCAAACATTTATCTTGAGCATTAGCCGTATAAGAAGAAGCTGCTATAAAAAAGCAGAGTAATAAAACAGATGAGTATTTCATGGTGGACAGGTTGAATAAAAGGGTTCTCATATAAATAGTACTTACATCCTCAATATCGACCACTGCTTAACCTGAGTAATATGGTTTGCAAAATTAAGCATTTTTTGATTTGGCTTTTGCAAGTACAA
>JAHDHB010000497.1 GCA_020631545.1 Saprospiraceae bacterium
AGATATAGGAATTATTCCTTCTTTGTTTAAAGATAGAAAGTGCCTGTAAACTTTAAGTATAATTTTTATTGCTGTCACAACACGAATTTTACAAAAATAGCCTAAAAATTAATTGTAAAGGCTGTATAAATCCAAAGGTAAAGTACTCAACAACACAAATGTACTTATTAAAAGCTAGTGATTCCTATAAAATCAGTATAAAAATCTAAATTTTATTACAATCGAAATAAAATAATACATTGCAAAAAATATTTATTCAGAATTAAAACAAACGATCTTTTCCTCCTCACATACAACAAATTCCTTCATTTTAGTTAATTTCGCATTTTAATTGAGAATGACGAACTAGGAATGACGAGTTGCTTGGAGACTAATTCTGGTTTTGAGGAACTTATTTCCTAGGATTTTTATTGTTGTAATGGCAGCAAGGTTCGAGATTTTAGTAGACCTTAATTTAGGTTTGGGACAAAATTTTCTGACATTCTGGTCAGAAAATTTGTAGAGAGTAGTCCGCGATAGAAATCGGGAGTATACGAGAAGAGAGACAGATTTTTCGAAGAAAAATCTAAATTGGCTATTGCGAAAAGTCCCTCTACTCTATACGTTCTACCCTCTACTTGGTTCTGGCTTTGCCAGCTTAGGTTAACATAAATTTTATAAAAATGGATTACAAACCCAATGAGATTGAGGCCAAATGGCGCGAATACTGGGTCAAGAACGACACGTACAAGGTTAGTAATGAGAGTGATCGTCCTAAGTATTATGTATTGAATATGTTCCCTTATCCTTCGGGTTCGGGCTTGCACGTCGGCCACCCGCTGGGGTACATTGCTTCAGATATTTATGCACGATACAAGCGCCTCAGTGGTTTTAATGTCCTGAATCCTATGGGGTATGATGCATTTGGTTTGCCTGCTGAGCAGTATGCGGTGACGATGGGCGTCCATCCTGCCGTCTCTACCGACCAGAATATCAAGCGTTTTCGGGAGCAAATGGATAACATTAGTTTTAGCTTCGATTGGAGTAGAGAGGTAAAAACTTGTGAACCAAAATACTACAAGTGGACACAATGGATTTTCTTGCAGTTGTATGGTCATTATTTTGATAATGAGCAGCAAAAATCCTTGCCTATTGAGGACTTGGTAGCGCGTTTTGAACAAGAAGGAAATTCTAAGGTAAATGCTGCGAATTCTAATGATGAAGACTTCTCCGCAGCAGCATGGAAGGCCATGACAACCAAGGAACAAAGCGATGTTTTGATGAATTATCGCTTGGCTTATCGGAAGGTAAGTACCGTGAATTGGTGTGAAGAATTGGGGACGGTGTTGGCCAATGATGAGGTGAAAGATGGCGTTTCAGAGCGTGGTGGCTACCCTGTCGTGCAAAAGCCTGTTTTACAGTGGTCTTTGCGTACTACGGCTTATGCCGAACGCTTCTTAAATGGCTTGGATAATGTCGATTGGTCGGATTCTTTGAAGACGCAACAGCGTAATTGGATTGGGAAATCTCAAGGAGCTTCAATCGTTTTCCAAATGGCTGAGACTTCATCTACAATTGAAGTTTTTACGACAAGGCCGGATACCATTTTTGGCGCTACTTATATGGTTTTAGCTCCTGAACATGAATTGGTTGCACAAATTACTTCGGCTGAGCAAAAAGGTGCTGTTGAAGATTACTTGACCTATGTCAATTCGCGTTCTGAGCGTGATCGAATGGCGGATGTGAAGACGGTAACAGGTGCATTCACTGGTGCTTATGCGATAAACCCGTTTACCAATGAGCGGATTCCAATCTGGATTTCGGAGTATGTTTTGGCAGGCTATGGCACGGGAGCGATTATGGCGGTTCCTAGTGATGATGATAGAGATAAGCGTTTTGCAGAGAAATTTGGTTTGCCTATCATTGATGTGGTTGATAAAACCGATTATCCAGGAGCCACTTTGCAAGATAAGTTGGGCAAGATGATCAATTCTGGTTTTATGAATGGTATGGAAGTACCTGAGGCCATTCAAGCAGCGATAGAAAGGATTGAAGAAATGGGTATTGGTACTGGAAAAGTGAATTATAAGCTTCGTGATGCCAACTATAGTAGACAACGTTATTGGGGCGAACCTATACCGATTACTTATGATAAAGATGGTGTAGAACATCCTATGGATATCAAGGATTTACCCTTGGTATTACCGACTTTGGATGACTTCAAACCAACGGCTGACGGTAAAGCGCCTTTGGCTCGTAAAACGGATTGGGTGAATCTTCCGAATGGGCATGTGCGAGAGACGGATACGATGCCGGGGTTTGCAGGTTCTTCTTGGTATTTCTTGCGGTATATGGATCCTGATAATGAGGATGCTTTTGTCAGTGAAAAAGCTGTAAAATACTGGGAATCTGTTGATTTGTACATTGGTGGTGCTGAACATGCTGTAGGGCACTTGATGTATTCCCGTTTTTGGCATAAATTCCTTTATGACAAAGGTTTAGTGCCAACTGATGAGCCATTTAAAAAATTGGTAAATCAAGGGATGATCCAAGGCGTGATTGAGTATATGTACATGAATAAGGAGAAGGTCAATGGTTTTAGTCATTTCATTTGTGCGAAGAAAATCAAGGAGAAAGGAGCAGATGGTTTTACTAGAATTCCTGTTAATGTGAATTTCATTCAAGAATATGGTTCGCCTGATTCTTACTTGAATATCAATAGTATAAAGCAATTCATTGATTGGCGTCCTGAGTATAAAGATGCTATCTTTGAATGTGGAAAAGGAACTTACCACAAGGGCGAATTTACACCAAATAGCGATGCTACGGATACGCATTTGTTGACAGAGTCTGAGGTCGGTAAAATGGGGAAACGCTACTACAATGCGGTGAATCCTGATGATATTATTGCTCAATATGGTGCAGATTGTTTCCGTATGTATGAGATGTTTTTAGGGCCATTGGAGCAAGCAAAACCTTGGGATACCAAAGGGATTGAAGGGGTTTCGAAGTTTTTGCGTAAGCTTTGGAGCTTGTTTTATACGGAAACGGATTTGATTATCACGGAAGAGAAGGCAACGAAGGAGGAAATGAAAGTCTTGCACACAGCTATTAAAAAGGTAGCTCAAGACATTGAACGTCTTTCTTTTAATACTTGTGTTTCTGCCTTTATGGTGTGTGTCAATGACTTGCGCAAGCTTAAATGCCATAAAAAAGAGGTTTTGGAACAATTAGCCATTTTGATTGCTCCTTTCGCGCCACACATCGCCGAAGAATTTTGGCATATCCTTGGAAATGAAGGTAGCGTGAATTTAGTGAGTTATCCTGTTGCTGATGAAAAATGGCTTAAGGAGGATTCCATCAGCTATCCGATTTGTATCAATGGAAAAAAACGTGCAGTAGCTCACTTTTCCCCCGATGCGCCTAAGGATGAAATGGAAAAAACAGCTATAGGTATGGATGTCATCCAAAAATGGTTGGAAGGAAAAAGCGTGAAGAAGGTGATTGTAGTCCCTAAACGGATGGTGAACATTGTAGCCAAGTAAAGAATTAGGAATTAGGAATGACGAATTAGGAGTTATCTTGGCGTATTGCTTGCGCCATTATGGCTAATATTTCGTCTTCCTTAGCTGGCATAGCCACTACCATGTAAAGAGTATAGGGTATTCCGCGATAGGGATCGGGAGTAGAAGGACTTTTACCGTTATACCGACTTGATTTTTCGAAAAAAAATCGACTGCTTAATGACGGACAATCCCTCTACTCTATACTTTCTACCCTCTACAAGAAGTACTAAAATTGAGCGAAATCAAAAAACGTTTTTAATATCCTGCCATTTTTGCGCAGAATTTCACGCGTGAGATACTAAGCTGGCATAGCCAGAACCAAGGAGAAGCGGTTTGCTTATGTGTCTTAAATAGGTCGAAGACCTCCTTATAAGATTTTTTCGTCTAGTACGTCACGTTGTGCTTAAATCTTCTTATGAGCCTTATATGGTTAAAAATCGCCAAAACGATAATGCTATATTCCATTCTCTGTACAAAAAAACGTAGAAGTTCACGCCCAAGAGCCTAATAATTATTGTTCAATACGTCCGTCACGGTAGCGACTCGTAATTCCTAATTCGTCATTCTCAACTCTAAAAAATGAAACTTTTTATAACAGGTGCTACAGGATTTATAGGGACTCATCTTTGCCGTCGTTTGGTGGAGGATGGGCATGAGGTCGTTGCGCTGTTGCGCTCTCCTCATAAAAAGAAACTTTTGCCTGATAGTGTGGAGGTTATTCAAGGAGATTTGACGCTTTTTGAGCAAGAGGGCTTTAGGTTACCGCATTTTGATGTGGTGATTCATTTGGCGGGAGTGATTTCAGCGAAGACGCAGGCCGATTATTATCGGATTAATTATGATGCCGTGCGCCACTTGGCGAATTGCTTGGAGAAACAGGAAAAGCCGTTGAAACGCTTTATTTTTGCTTCTTCGCTTGCTGCTGCTGGGCCTTCGAATGGTCGTACGCCTTTGGATGAAACGATGCCGTTGGCGCCAGTGGATAATTATGGTGCGGCGAAGATGAAGGCGGAGGAGTTTTTGGAGGGGTATTCACGGCCTGTTACCTCCTTTCGCCCTGCGATTGTGTTGGGGCCTGGGGATGAAAATTCCTTGACTTTGTATAAAATGGCGCAAAGTGGTATCGCTTTTCGGGCTTCTGGGCCTGAGCAGGTGGTTAGTTTTGTGGATATTGATGATTTGGTGGAGTCGATTGTTTGTATGGTGGGGGATGAACGGGAAGGGCATCAGCGTTATTTTGTGGCGCATGAGGAGCCTATTGAGATGTTGAGCTTTTGGAAAGTGCTTGGGGAGAAGTTGAATAAGCGGGTTCGAGTGCTTCCTGTGCCTAAGGTGGTGTTGTTTGGATTGATGAAGGCTTCTACCTTGTTCTCTAGGTTGTTAGGTATACGCAATCAGTTGGATGAGAAGCAGTATAAGCAGATTATTACGCCTACTTTTGTTTGTTCTGGTATGAAATTGCAACGTGAATTGGGGTGGAAACCTAGGTTTGATCTTTCTGCGTCCTTGGATAAGGCGATCTTGGGATATAAAAAGGATGGAGACTTATGATTTAAGAAATATGAAGTAAGATTTAAGAAGTGGCGTGTTTTTTACCATATAAGACATTTAAGGAGTGTAAGGGCTTCATATAAGTAATTAAAATTGATAGTATGAGAACCCAAATTGTACTTGGCCTTGGTTTTGGAGATGAGGGGAAGGGGATTACGACGGATTACTTGGTGAAAGA
>JAHDHB010000014.1:0-13587 GCA_020631545.1 Saprospiraceae bacterium
TTTCTTTAAGGCGTCAAAAACTTTATGGGTAGGAAGTCCCATGACATTATAATAAGAACCAATTAGTTTTCCAACTTTATTAAGTCCTAGCCAATCTTGTATGCCATAAGCTCCAGCTTTATCAAAAGGCTTGCATTCATCTAAGTAGAAACGAATCTCCGTTTCACTTAATTCCTTAAGGTATACTTCGGTTACATCTGAAAAGGTTTCTTCTTTAGTTTTAGTCTTCAAGCAAACGCCGGTGATGACGAGATGCATTCTACCCGACAGTTCTTTTAAGATTTTAACGGCATCTTCATAATCTTTGGGCTTACCATATATTTTGCCATCCATCAAGACTATGGTGTCTGAAGTGAGTAGAAGCTGGTCGTCATCTTCGATAAAATCACTCATTCCTCTAGCCTTTTTGATAGCTAAGAATACAGGAACCTCTTCTACTTTCATTTCTGGAGGGTAATTCTCTTCCACTTCCCTAGTACGAAGCGTAAATTCAAAACCTGCATCGCGCAGTAGTTGTGATCGTCTTGGAGATTTAGAGCCGAGTATTAATTTCATAAATAGAGTCTAGAATTAGGAATTGAGAGTCTGACGGTGGGGCGTACTAAAGTTAAAAATTTAGCAGGTAGATGACAACTAGATAAAGTAAGCCAGTAAGCATGATGAATTTAGAAACATTACTTAGCTTATGGAAATCGCTTTTGGTGTTGGCGCGGTTTACATTTCGAATAACGAATAGCAAAGGGAAAATGACCGCAACGATAAGGTAAACGATACCCAACCACAATTGTTCCCAATACTGTAAATGCCAATAAATGAGAAATAGAATAAAGGCAAGAAGAACAATACCAAAAAACATAGCCAACAGCTTAGCATTTTTCATCCCCCAGACAATTGGAATTGTTCGACAGTCTTCCGATACATCACCTTCTACATCTTCCATGTCTTTGATAATCTCTCGAATCATCGTAGAATAAAAGGCAAAATTGGCATAGCCAATGAATAGATAGAAAATGGCTTTCCCCGAATCTAAAGATTGCATAACTACTTGGTAGTATGCTTCACGCTCTGAAAAAATCACCAATAAGGCAATCGCAGCACAGAAAAAGGCAATCAGTAAATTCCCCGCCAAGGGCATTTTCTTCAATTTCCAAGAATATAACCACAAAGGAATCGCAAACAAGGGGAATAAGATAATCAAGGGAGGATTCCCCACTTTATAGGCCAAATATAGGGAAATAACCAAAGCGACACCATTCAGAATGCCATACATCCACCAAGCGAGTTGCTTCGAAAAAAAGGTAGGAATAAAAACTTTATCAGGCTTATTGATAAGATCAATGTCCATATCATAAATATCATTGACGATATAGCCTGCCGCTGCAATAAGAATAGTAGCAGCTACCGCAATGAAAAATTCCCATTCATTCAAAGAAGCATACACACCATATAAACGGTAATAGGGCATAAGAATGCACCACCGCATCAAATACATGGTCAACCCAACAATAATGAGGTTTGGAAAACGTATCAGCCTTATAAATGCATTAAGTTTACCCATGAATAAAGCGGCCAAGCCGAAAATTGAAATGACTGTTTGACAAAAGACATTTTCCTCTTAATGCTTTCCGCAAGCGGATAGTTAAAAAGCCTTCTTATTTCATAAATCGTATATCATCTCTACTGGTTGTCTCGCCATTCATACACCCACTTTGCTTGGATGAGTTCAAGATGTCCTTCGCTACAATCTTCCCTTTTTCCTTCAAAAGTAGGAATTTCCAAAACCCATTCGATGAGTTCTGTAAAACGAATACGATAAATTCTAGATTCTGTAAAATCATCGCCAAACCTATCGTAAAGTTTCATGGCTATATCTTCGTGGTCGGGCCAGTTAATTGGCAAATCGTCCAAATCGAATCCCATTTTTTATATAATTTATACCGGTGAAATAATAATGGAGAATAGAAAAACAACTAATGCTCATGACCAATAATCCCAGATTGATCTGGAATCGTAACGGTAACTTTAGCATCTTCTTCTAGGATGACACATTGACAAGCCAACCTTGATTCTAGCCTTGGGTTGATAGCACGGTCAATGAAATCTTCTTCCTTGTCCGATATTTCTTCTAAAGAATCTTCTCCGTCTTCCACATAAATATGACAAGTACTACAAGCACAGACGCCACCACAGTTGTGATTCAAGTGAATATCGTGTTCCTCCGTTATTTCAAGAATGGAGTACCCTTCTTCCGCTTCTACCGTTTTGGAAGGGATTTTTTTATCTTCAAAGTTGAATATAATTGTTGCCATTTGGTATATTTTATCCAAGCGCAAAAATAGTTAATATTTGCTTGGAAATTAAATGTTAAGAGCATAAATTATTCCAATTGATTTTATAATCACCACTAGCCAATGCAAAAAGGTCGTTTTTTTGAAAATAAAAAAAGTATACCCAACCTTTTGTTGAAAATGTGCTGTCTAGTAAGGTAAGAGGCAACATTAACCTAGTGAGTTTACTCCGAAAGGTGGCTGATATAGCCAGAACCAAGAAGAACATGTTTTGCTTATGTGGCTAATACGTTATGCTTATATCTACTTATATGGTTAAAAAATCACCAAAACGACAGATCCACATTTCATTTTCTGCACAAACCTTTTCGGAGTGGCCTAAATTATGAGGTGTGGAACCCAATTACTTATTTTGTAATTTTTAACAAACGAAACGAATGAAAAAGAATAGCTTTTATTTCCTTGCACTGCTTTTTCTTGCTGCCTTGATTTTTAATGGCTGTGGCAAAGATTCTTGTGTAGAAGAGCGGCAGTATATCCGATACAATCCGATTTTTGTTTCTGAAGAAGGGCTTCATCCCGATATTTCTGTAGAAGCCCCAAAAGACTTAGAAAATCCGGGTAAAATTTATTTCTACCAAAATTACATTTTGATTAATGAAAAACGTGAAGGTGTTCATGTTATTGATAATTCAATTCCAGCCTCTCCCACACCAATAGCTTTTATAGATATTCCGGGGAATATTGATATAGCCGTAAAATCAGGTATCCTTTATGCGGATTGCTATTTAGATTTGTTGGCTATTGATATTACGGATCCTACTCAGGCAACCTTAGTGAGTAGGGAGGAACAAGTGTTTACCCCTTTTGGCTCCGATGAGGAAAACTACTTAGTTTACTATGAAGAGGAGGAGGTCGTCGAAATTACGGAATGTGGCCAAGCTGGAGATGATTTAATCTCTTGGGGTTTTCAAGAAGATTTTGTGCTAGCTAATGAAAGTGGAGGGAGCGGTTCCTCTGGTGGTGTTGGTGGTTCTTTTGCACGCTTTACTATTGTAGAAGACTATTTGTACACTGTCGATTATAGTGATTTGCGCTCTTTTAATATTGCTACGCCTAGTACACCCGATCTAGTGAATACGGTAAATGTTGGGTGGAATATAGAGAC
Organism: Saprospiraceae bacterium; assembly: GCA_020631545.1. Lineage (GTDB taxonomy): Bacteria > Bacteroidota > Bacteroidia > Chitinophagales > Saprospiraceae > JAHDHB01. The sequence goes on from JAHDHB010000014.1 coordinate 3,457, forward strand.
AATTTATCCTTTTAAGGAGAATCTATTTATTGGCTCTCAAAACGGAATGTTTATTTATAGCATTACAAATCCATCTACCCCAGTTGAATCTGGCCAATTTTCTCATGCCAATGCTTGTGATCCTGTCGTTGTAGATGAGAATTATGCTTACGTTACGCTTCGCTCAGGGGATGAGTGCCAAGGATTTTCAAATCAATTGGATGTTTTAGATATTACAGATGTACATGCACCTTCTCTAATAAAGTCTTATCCTATGCAGAATCCACATGGATTAACACTAAATGGGGATTTCTTGGCGATATGCGAAGGAGAATACGGTTTGAAGACCTTTAATGCTGCGGATCCTACAAAAATCGATCAAAACCTACAACAGCACATTAAAGATATTGCTACCTATGATGCCATTTCCTTAAACAATGGCTTGCTTATGGTCATTGGCGCTGACGGTTTCTTTCAGTATGATTATTCAAATCCTGCTGAGCTTAAAGAAATAAGTCAAATACGGGTAAGCAACTAATGCTTTGCTTTAAGCTGTAACAAGGGCTTTAACCGATAGATTGCTAACAAAAATGTAAAATATTTTCACCCGAAGATTAGGGATGACCAAAACATAGAATGACTTTAGATTCCATCAACTTCTTTAGGTGTATCATATCGACTAAAGCCAACTTTACTAATTCAATTAATCATCGAAATGAAACAATTTATTTTATTTATAGTGAGTGTTTTATTTGCTTGTTCTCTATATGCCCAAGAAGTGACACAAGGATTTGAAGATGTAGTTTATCTTAAAGATGGTAGTGTGCTAAGAGGCGTTATCGAAGCCTATGAACCTGACGGTGAGATCCGGATTAAATCATGGAATGGTACTTTGATGACATTTTCTTCGGATGATGTCAAGCGGATAGAGCAAATTGCTACAAATAAGAAGAAAGGAAAAAAGGATCGTATCTACCAATTTAAGGAAAGAGGTATTTTTAACAGTACAGATTTCTATTTTACAACTGGGCGTACTGCTTGGGACGAGGTTTATGTGGGGCCAAGTCTCCAGAATGTAACGGGATTTCAATTCAATCGTTTGGCTGGTGTTGGTTTGGGGCTTGGTGTAAACGCTATATCGCCAGGTGAGGGCGAGGTGATTGTTCCTCTATTCCTAGAAGCCCGAGGGTATTTATATGAGCGTAGAGTTACGCCAATGTATCGTTTTGATTTGGGGTATGGTTTTGCTACAAAAAACGAGAATGCTAATATTGTAGATGCGAAAGGAGGAATTATGGTGCATCCTTCTTTTGGTTTTCGATTTGGTGCTCGCTCTACGTCTAATGTAACACTTGATTTTGGGTACTTTTTTCAAAAGGCCACATTTATTAGAGAACGGTGGAATGAAACATTAACACGAGAAATGAAGTATAAGAGGTATACCGTACGCGTAGGATTGCTTTTTTAGAAGAATTACAGTTGTTTGAAATTTCTTAGCGTAAAATTTCGTAGTTGTTTTTGTGCTATCTTTCTATTGGCGAAACAAAATTTTGTACTTAGGACTAATACAGCTTTTTGGTAAAAACGATTTTGACGCAAAAAAGTATTCTTTTAAAATAATTTTGAAAAAGATTTTTTATTTCTTTTACTTGTCAAGCTAATGAAAGAAGGGATAATGAATGGCAAGAATATCGTATTTGAAAAACAAACCTGACTGAAGTGTTTTTTTTTTCGAAAGTAGAAAAAAATCCCTTATTTTTATTTGATAGCTCTCTTCTGAAACTTTGTTAATTTGAGTCATTGATTTGGTTTCTAATGTCTTATAGGAGAGAGAGAAGAGTAATTTTTTTGGGATTTGAACAGAGCCATACTGACCCCCTGATGCTCAATCCTTTACCCCAGTGTTCGTGTGAATTTGAAATGAATGGTGACAAGGTTTACAAACGGATGTTAGATTTATGCTAATTTCGATTTGATTAATTTCCAGAAATTAGGAGTTAGAAAACTTCGTTGGAAGCTAGAATTTACCGACTAAACGTTACAACCAAACCATTTTTTATTTGGCGGACACTAGTTTAATAACCATATTCGTGAACAAAAAAAGATCGTACACCGACAAAGAGATCGTAGAAGGTTGTTCCAAGAACGACAGGTATTTTCAGGAACTTGTTTATAAGCAATACTTCCCGAAAATGTTGTCCTTGTGTCTACGCTATACACAAGATCGAGGAAAAGCCATGGAAATCGTAAATAACGGATTCCTAAGGGTCTTCAAAAAAGTACACACTTTCTCTAGCCAAGGCTCCTTTGAAGGATGGGTACGTAAATTAGTCTATAATAGCATTTCTGACTATTATAGGAAAAATAAGAAATATGGAGAAACCATGGTTTTTGAAGAGAAAGAAACTTCTCAAGAAGCCAAAGTGATAGGAGATTTATATGCTAAGGATATACTTAAGTATGTCTCTAAACTACCTCCTGCAACCTCCAAAGTATTTGAGCTTTACGTGTTAGAGGGCTTTACCCATGCTGAAATAGGCAAGAAATTGTCGATTAGCGATGGGACTTCTAAGTGGCACTTGGCTAGTGCTCGTAAATCTCTTAAATTAATGCTAAAACAACAGAAGAAAAATTCTTATGAAAAACAACAATAAAGGGCATATTAATTCGTTAACGGATTCTGCATTCAACAACTTAGCTTGGGCAAACATGAAGCAGATCTTGGATAAAGAAATGCCCGTTAAAAAAGAGAATAAAGGATTTATCCTTTGGTTAATTCCTGCGGCATTACTGCTGTTTATTAGTATAGGTATGCTCTATACTACCTTAACGGATGATTCAGGTCAAGTAGCCCAAACTACCGTAAATCAGAAAACTCCTCCTACTGATGAAGCAACATTGGTGACTGATGCTCCTGTCGATTCTTTAGATGAACAATTATTTGCTGATGAATTTGTGGGCAATGCCGGGGAATCTAGTGAAGAAGATAGTAGTAGTGAGGAAAGTTCATATGATACAGAGGAAGAGGTTGAAGAGGTTCCACAAAAGCCAAAGCGACCTAGAAGACCTAAGGTTAAGGCAGCTTTTTCATCTTCAAGTAGTAATAGCGGAAATTCAAATGATGTTGATTATTCTAGTAGTAATAATATAGCCGATTCCTACACGGCTAATTCTGCATCTACAATAGATGCTACAAGCCAAGAAGCTGACGAAAATGAATTTAATGAGCTTGCCGCTTCAGAGTCGTTAGGAGAACAAAAGCACATTAATAGTGTAGTTAATGCAACCAATGCTGTCGAATCAAATGAAGAAATAGCTTCTTCTGAATCGGTTTCAACTACCATTGATGCTGTTGCAGCTCCTCTTAGTTCAGATGAAGTTGAAGAGGTAGATAGTAGTACAGAAGAAGAAAATTGGACATCCGAGGATGAAGTAGTTACTAGATCTGTCTCTCCTGTTCCTGTCCCCGCAGGAATGAATGACGAGGAGAGAGAAGAAACGGAAATAGCGGAAGAAGTAGAAGCCGTGGTAGAAGAAGAAGCTGAAGAAGCAGGCACAGAAATGGAAGATGAAGCAACAGAGGTAGAATATCCTGACTCAAGTCTTAGTCAAAGTGAAGTAGAAATTACATCTGATAATGAGACCGAAATGGAAGATATGAATGAAGAAGGGCTTGAAAAAGCATCTGATGAAGTAGAGGAAATTGTTGTAGATATAGAGCCTGTGCCTGTTGTAGAATTAGGCGCAGAGGAAGAAGAAGAGGAAGGAACTGAGGACGTTGATATTTTTGGAGATGCAGCAAGGGCTGAAATGGAAGAAGAAACAGAAATTGAAGGAATGGAAGAGAGTGATCCAGAGCTAAAAGAAAAAGCATCTAGCTTATCTACTATAAATGAGGAAAAGAAAGAAGTAGACTTAGAAATGGAATCTTCTGAGGAAGGTGAACTAGCACCTTCGTCAGCAACAAAACCTTTTCAATTGGGTTTAATGGCCTTTGGAAAAACTAATTTATCGGGGTTTGTAGAAGCTGGGGGAGGATTAGATTTTGGCTTACGGCTGGGAAGTCGGTTCATGGTACGTACTACACCATCTTATTCCGTACAGTTTTCAGATGTATACCCTTCAATATCATTAGGCGCAGCAACGGAAGATATTTTCACACCAGGCATGGGCGTTGATTCAACACTAACTCAAGACGCTTATCTCCTTAGTAATTATGAACGAGCGCACTTTTTCCAATTGCCGCTTAGCCTTTCTTATGTTTTCAATCGACCATGGGAAGTATTTGCAGGAGGAGATGCCCGATTCCTATTCCTTACTGTAAAAAAAGAAGAAAACCTTGCTACAGCAAATGCTTTTGATTTTACGTATGTTAAGGAGATGCCTTCAAAGAATCGCTTTAGCTATGGCGCACATGTCGGATTCCGTGTATATCCTATATCCAAATTGGGAATTGACTTTCGCTATGAGCAAGGCTTGAATGATATATTTATTGGTGGGTCAAACCTCAATTATCGTCTTCGCTTAGGGCTTACTTATCGCTTTATTCACTAGTATTGAATTAGGAGTGATCCGCGATAGCTATCGGGATACGAATTATCCGCGATAGGAATCGGGAGTTGAACGTTAGGACGTCTAGAACTAATGAAGTAAAATTTAAAGCTAAGATAAAATGCATCGCTATTAAAAAAAGCCCCATTTTCATCAAAATGGGGCTTTTCCTGTCAGATATGTGATGACGATAACTCCTAATTCGTCATTCCTAATTCGTAATTCCCCAAAAAAAGTTGGTTCTTTATGACGAAATGTCTAATTTAAGACTTCGACAATCGAAAAAGCCGCGAATTTTCGCTAATTCAGGCTAAAATAAACCAAAAATCATGAGAAAAATTCAATTTCGCGAAGCCTTGGGTGAGGCGATGGCCGAAGAAATGAGGCGAGATGAGAACGTTTTTTTGATGGGAGAAGAAGTCGCTGAATACGACGGTGCTTACAAAGTAAGTAAAGGCTTGTTGGGCGAGTTTGGCTCTAAGCGAATAATAGATACCCCTATTGCGGAATTAGGTTTTGCAGGGATTGGGGTAGGAGCAGCGATGAATGGCCTACGCCCTGTAGTAGAATTTATGACTTGGAATTTTGCAATCCTTGCTTTTGATCAAATCGTCAATAGTGCTGCAAAAATTCTTTCCATGTCAGGAGGACAGATTTCTGCACCTATAGTCTTTCGTGGAGCAACGGGATCAGCAGGTCAATTAGCTCAGCAGCATTCCCAAACTTTCGAATCTTGGATGGGAAATGTACCCGGTTTGAAAGTTATTTCTGTTTCTGACCCCTACGATGCTAAAGGCTTGTTGAAGTCTGCTATACGCGACAACGACCCCGTTTGCTTTATGGAGTCAGAAGTGATGTATGGGGATATTGGTGAAGTACCAGAAGAAGAGTATTTGCTTCCGATAGGAGAAGCCATCGTAAAACGAGAAGGTACCGACGTAACCATCGTTTCCTACAATAAAATGATGAAAGTGGCTTTTAGTGCAGCAGATGCCTTGTCCAAAGAAGGCATTTCAGCCGAGGTTATTGACCTTAGAACGATTCGACCATTAGATCACCAGACTATCGTAAATTCTGTCAAGAAAACGAACCGTATCGTTATTATTGATGAGTCTTGGCCTTTTGCTGGAATTTCCTCTGAAATTACCTATGTAGTTCAAAAATATGCTTTTGATTACTTAGATGCTCCAGTCGTTCGGGTGAATTCTGCGGATGTATCTATGTGTTATGCACCAACATTGGTTGACGCTTATTTGCCAAACACCAAGAAGGTTGTAGATGCAGTAAAGCAAGTCATGTACCGATAAGTGGTAATTTGTATTTGTTGTAGAGACACAATGCATTGTGTCTCTACAACAAATACAAATTACCTTACCTCAAAATCTTCCTGAGAAAAAATCCTTCCTTCTTGGCAACGAATAATTCTTGCTGGAAATTTTTCTAGCACATAATAATCATGCGTAGCCATTAAAACGGCTGTATTATTCTCCTCAGCCAATTCCTTAAGCAGCATAATAATATTATCAGAAGTATCTGGATCTAAGTTTCCTGTGGGCTCATCTGCAAGTATTAGTTTAGGCTCATTTAGTAACGAACGAGCAATAACAACTCGTTGTTGCTCTCCTCCAGATAACTCGTGAGGCATTCGCAGTTTTTTGGTAGAAAGTCCTACACGGTGCAGCAAATCATTGATGCGTAAATCCATTTTATGCTCATCCTTCCATTCTGTCGCCCTTAAAACAAACTTCAAGTTCTCTTCAACAGTACGATCCATTAAGAGATTGAAATCCTGAAAGATAATCCCTAGTCTCCTTCTTAGCATAGGTACATTATCCCATGCTAAGGTATGCAAATCAAACCCCGCTACATTTCCAGTACCCGTCAATAGCGGTAATTCGCCATATAAAGTCTTGAGCAAACTACTTTTACCACTTCCCGTTTTTCCTATCAGATAAGCAAACTCTCCTTGATGGAGTGTCATAGAAATATTGTTGATTATCAAATGCTTGTTTTGATAAACGGCTGCTTTTTTTAAACTAATGACTTGTTCTGAAACGCTCAATTCCTTTTGTTTTTTTGCTTGAATCAGTCGTACCTTGCGGTAGCAAATCTATTACGAATAATTCCAACGCTACAAAGTTCTGATTTACTGCGCAAAAATAAGGATTTATTGTCGAATAATTGTTGGTCAAGCATTGACTTAAGCAAAATAATGAAACTTAGTCCATCCGTAAAGGCGCTTATATCTTCTTATGAGCCTTCTATGGTTAATAATCGCCAAAACGATACGCTATAGAAAAAACTACTTCCCTCTAAATTTGAATCTAGCAAACAATTTCTTGCGGAAAACAACAAACAAAACAAGTAGAATAACCAATGGCCATAGATTTACAAGCACTAAAAGTAAGCCTGTAACAATTGACCAACCATTCATAAATCCATCCTTTAAATCAGCTAAAAAGGAGTCTTCATAAACATCGGGTTGTGGAGTGTAAGACACTTTTTGGTAAATGTCTAGGTTTACAGTACTCAAGCTAACTTTGTTTTGTAGAAAGCGTAAGCGTCCTTCCTTCGCTTCAATTTCTTCTTGTAGTTTTCGGATCATTTCTTCTGCATTTAAGACTTCTGCCACCGTTTTCGCTTTGTTTTTTAGAATGTCCACATATCGATCACGAACTTCCCGTTTTGTCTTTAATCGAGCCTCTATATCCACAAATTCCTCCGAAACATCCAAGGAGTTAATCGTCTTATAATTTGTAAAAAGTGCTTGTGAACTAATCGCCTTTACCAACTCGTTAAACTTGTTGTTTTGTACTCTAATAATAAATTGATTATTAATAGTATAGCTGTTTGAAGTTAAATTCATTTTGGAGATAAAACCACCATTCGATTTTACCATATCTTCAATCAATGCCGTACTTTTTTCAACATCCTCTACTTGTATTTTATAGTCAGCGGTACGAATGATTTTGCGTTCAGGTATTTCTAGACCATCGGTACCTACCGTCTGTTCAATACCTTTTTCCTTAGTGCCATTTTGCTGCCACTCGCTTTCAGTTGCGGATTCTTCTGTGTAGCTAGGACTTTCCGCCATTTTATCGTAGCTATTCGTTGAGTTGCTTTGGCTACAGGCAAAAAATACAAAAAATATCAATAAACAAAGTGCTTGGATTCTTCTCATGGTTGCTTGGTTGTTTTTCTAATTATGTCTTTGAAATTACTTGTTTTCTTCGGGATTTACTAGGAAGATTCCTTCTAAAGTCGTTTTGGTGGGAGATAAACGTTAATAAACTGTTAAATTAGTTAAAAGGCCATTACTGCACGGAATACTTTTACAAATGCAGTAGGAGGATATTAGGTGTTTGCGGAGGAATGTGGGACTAAGTATCGAAGAATTATTAAAATGAACTAAAAGTCTTTAGAATAATTATTGGAAATTTTTGTTTTAAGTGTGGTTTTGTAGTGGGTTTTGAGGTTTAGTGAAATTTTAGTTTAAAAAAATAACATCTAGGCAGCGAAATGACTTTTATATTCGTTTTCTATTCATGCACAAGACAATTTTATACTAAAATTTGATTGTGATACAACTACTTACTTCAATACAGTCAATAAATTAAGAGTTAATGTTGACTGTTAAATACCAAAAAAAACATTTATGAAGACCAACAATTCCCAAAAAAGTATCATAATTCTCTTATGCTGCTTTTATTTCATGGCATGGCAACCTGCAAATGCTACGCATATCATGGCTGATGATCTTACCTTTGAATGCCTAGGTAATGGACAGTATCAAATCAGTTTAAAATTTTATCGAGATTGTGCTGGTATAAACGCTGCAACCTCTCATGATATTGAGATTTCAGGATGTGGCTCTTTTTCAACTACACTCAATATCCCTATGGTTTCAGGGCCTATTGAAGTCTCCCAGATTTGTCAGGCAGAAATTGCAAATACTTCTTGTAATGGAGGAACTCTGCCTGGAACGGAAGAGTATATTTATCAAGGAATTGTCTCCTTAGATCCTAACTGTACAGATTATACCTTTAGTTGGGATAATTGTTGTAGGAATGGAGGAATTACTACTTTAAACAATCCGACTAGTCAAACAACGTATGTAGAAGCTTTTATGACAAGTCCTAATGGAATCTGCAATAACTCTCCTGTATTTAATAACATTCCAGCCGTTTATGTTTGTGTTGGTCAGCAAGTAAACTATAATCATGGTGTAACTGATTCTGATGGTGATCAACTGGTGTTTAGCCTAGCAGAATGCTTCGAAAATGCTGGAGACCCAGTAAATTATGCATCAGGCTACAGCGCAGCCAATCCACTTTCTACGACCTCTGGGGTAAGTATTGACGCACAAACTGGTGCCATTACATTTACACCAAATGCCGTGCAAATCGGTGTTCTTTGTGTCTTAGTCGAAGAGTTTAGAAATGGCGTGAAAATCGGTGAAGTTACTAGGGAAATGCAGTTCATTGTACTTAATTGTCAAAATACAATTCCCGAGGTTTCTGAAATTATCGTTAATGGAACAAATACAGGTGTTTATGAATATTCTACTTGTGTAGGTAGTACCTTCTGCTTTGACGTAGAGGGCAGTGATGCTGATGGTGATAACCTGAATATGATTTGGAATAATGGCATTCCAGATGGCACATTTACCATTGCCAATAACGACACACAGACTCCAGTGGGTACGTTTTGTTGGAGTCCAACATCGTTGGATGTTGGGAACCATTTTTTTACAGTGTCGATTCAAGATGATGCTTGTTATTTGACAGGAGTAACAACAGAAACCTATGTAGTTCATGTCGAAGCAAGTCTTGGCGTTCAATTGCAAAGCCTTAATAATGTTTCTTGCAGTGGTGCTAATGATGGCTCGATTTCCGTAACAGATGCAAATGGTTCGACATCAGGCATTTTTACTTGGAATGGAACGAATGGATTTTCGGCCACAGGAGCGACGATAAGCAACTTAGCAGCAGGAAACTATTGCGTTACACATTCTTCATCAATTGGTTGTGCTTCCCCTACTCAATGTTTTACCATAACGGAGCAAAATTCTTTGCTAGTAACAACAACATTAAATACTGGAAGCGGTTGTGCTGGTACATCAGCAGGTAGTGCAACAGCAACAGCATCAGGAGGTTCCGCTCCCTATAGCTATGCTTGGGATAATGGCGAATCGGGAGCCACAGCTCTTAATTTAACTATCGGTATTCATTATGTGACTGTTACCGATGCGAATGGATGTACGGCTACCGCTTATGTTGATGTCTTACAAAATTCTTCTTTAGGAGCTACCGTAACGACCACAGGTACTACTTGTCCGTCAGGTAGTTCAGGGATGGGATGGCCTGATATTCCCTATGTAGACGATGGTACGGCAACCGTAGTTGTTACAGGAGGTGCAGCGCCATTTACATACCTTTGGAGTAATGGGGAGACTGGTGCTACCATCCAAAATTTGAGTAGCGGACTATATCAAGTTGTAGTCACTGATGCAAATGGTTGTATGGCTGTCGCAATGGGTATAGTGACCGAACCACCAGCGATAAACCTTAGTATAGATAATGTAACGAATGCAAGTTGTGG
>JAHDHB010000014.1:13687-30496 GCA_020631545.1 Saprospiraceae bacterium
GCTTTGTAGATACGACAGTTGTGATTACAGGAGGAGCAGGCTTTACGGTGGATGTATTGACGGACGATCCAAGTTGCCCATCAGGCAGCACAGCAATGGGCTGGCCAGATATCCCTTATACGCCAGATGGTAGCGCGACAGCGATTCCAACAGGAGGTGCAGCACCTTATACTTATGAATGGAGCAATGGAGGAATGACACAAACGATAGATAATATAAGTGGAGGAACTTATGCTGTAACGGTTACAGATGCTAGCGGCTGCCAAGTAGTGTCGAGTGGTACAGTATCCGAACCACCAGCGATAAACCTTAGTATAGATAATGTAACGAATGCAAGTTGTGGTGCAAGTGATGGTAGTATTACGGCATCAGTATCAGGAGGCTCAGGACCGACCTACATGTTTTTTCTAAATGGAAGTATAGCAGGCGTAGGAAGTCCCCAGACGATGAGCAATCTAAGCCCCGGAACCTATACCATTGCTGCTTGTGATGGGAATGAATGCTTTGTAGATACGACAGTTGTGATTACAGGAGGAGCAGGCTTTACGGTGGATGTCGTGACGAATGACGCTAGTTGTCCTTCAAACGCTACAGGTGATTTTTTACCAAATAATCCGTATATGCCTGATGGCAATGCAGAAGCGGTGATTACTGGAGGTACAGCGCCATTTACTTATGCATGGAGCAATGGGGAATTAACTTCTAGTATTTTCAATCTTACAGCAGGAACCTATACGGTTACAGTAACAGATGCTAATGGATGTGCCGTTATAGCTAGTGGAGTAGTCAATGAACCCGATCCTTTGATTCTTACGATTGATGATATGACGAATGTAAGTTGTGGTGGCCTTGCTGATGGAATCATCACCGTTTCTGTAACAGGTGGGAATGGCCCTCCGTATATGTATTTCCTCAATGGTGTTTTTATGGGAACTACAAATGTTTTTACTGGTTTAGGTGGTGGAAGTTACACTATTGCAGCATGTGATGGCACAGAATGCTTTATAGATACGACGGTGGTGATTATTGAAGAACCATCCATGACTGTTGAAGTAACGACAGAAGATGCTAGCTGCCATTCAAGTACATCAGGGACTTTCTTGCCTAATAATCCGTATACTCCAGATGGTAGTGCCACGGTAGTTATCCTAGGAGGAACAACACCTTATACCTACTTATGGAACAATGGAGAAACGACAGAAACTATAATGGATCTTGGCGCAGGAATTTATTCCGTGACGGTGACGGATGCCAATGGTTGCACTGTAACTGCCGATGGACTAGTCAATGAGCCGCCTGCTCTAGTACTCAGTATAGATTCGATTCAAGATGTTAGTTGTGCAGGAGCTGATGATGGTTTTATCATCGCTTCGGTTTCTGGTGGGGCTGGTCCTCCTTATATGTTTTTCTTTGATGGGGTATTGATGGGAAGTACTAATGTATTTGATAATTTAAGTGCTGGAACTTATACCATTGCTGCTTGTGACGGTGTAGAGTGTTTTGTAGAAACAACTGTTGAAATTGAAGAACAAAATCCTTTTGATTTGCAAGCCGATATTACAGATGTTTCTTGTAATGGTGATTCCGATGGTAGCATTGATCTAACTATAATAGGAGGAGATGCTCCTTACATAATTGATTGGAGCAATGGAGCGACTACCGAAGACATTAGTGGTTTATCGGCAGGTAATTACACCGTTTGGGTAACAGATGCAAGTGGTTGTATGATCAATGATGTATATGAAGTTACCGAACCTGATGAGTTGAACATTAATGTAATGGCCATGGGAAGTCTTTGTAATCCATTGGTTTACCTAAACACAACGGTTCAAGGGGGAACACCTCCATATACTTATCTTTGGAATACCTTGGAGAGCACTCCTCAGATTTCTACGACAACTGCGGGGTACTACTTGGTGAAAGTAGAGGATGATAATGGCTGTTTTGCTTACGGCACTATCGTTCTTGACGATTGCGAGCCTAAAGTAACTACTGGACTTGCAGAGGAAATCGTTTCAACAGCAATTGAAGTTTTTCCGAATCCAAATTCAGGGGATTTTGTAGTAAGTATGACGACTACCCAGCCTATCAATGGTGAAATAGCAGTTTACAATACAATTGGTGAGCTAGTACACAATAGGGCGTTTGCCCAAGAAAGAGGGCAATTTGAGGAAAGACTTAGTTTAACTCATTTACCTTCGGCTATTTATTGGCTAAGGATTTCGATTGAGGGAGAAATTTATAATCATAGGGTTTTTATTACTAGATAAAACTTGTTTTAGTAATTTATACCTCGTGACTTTTTTGTTCGTCAAGCAGCTAAGAATTTTCGACGTTGCGCTTGAAAAGTACAAACGAGTGTTCCACAGCTACTACTAAGAAAGTAGCAGGCTGTAGAATCGTGTTGCGTGTGTGGCAGTGGCATAGCGAGAGTACTCTTGCGTTGCGTTTCCATGTAAACACAATTAATTCAAGTACTTGTTTAAACCTTCTGCCACAGCAAAGACGTAGCACGTTTAGCTAGCCCACAAAGCAGCCGCCTCAAACGCACCACGTCGAGTTTTTTGCTGCTTGCGAATCTCCTGAAATTTTAGGCTTTTGTATCGGCAGTTTTTAAAATAGTGAATTTCCTCTTGATTTGAGTTTTTTAATTAGCTAAGAGATAGCCGATCAAATACTTAGGAGCTGAATCACTAGAGTAGGGGAGACATGCTTTATTTTATACCTCTCCTTATTAAAATGATACTACTTGTTTTATTATAAAGTCAGGCCATCTAGCAATTTTGTTAGTTGGCCTTGACTCTTTTTAGGCAAAATGAAAAATAGTCTATGAAAGTGTAACCTTTGTAGAAAAAAACACCACTATTATATAGGTAGCACTTAGCTTGTAGTAGATTTTGATGAAATTTAGAAAAAAATTCTCATGACAGTAGGACGAATTGAAGTATTGGTAAAAGATTTTATAGAAGGCAATCAATTTGCTTTTGAACAATTGGTGAATTCTAGTTATAACTATTGCCTAGAGCGAGCGAAAAGCTTAGTGAAGGATGAAGAACTAGCAAAAGACTTACTCCAAGAAGCACTAATACAAGCTTTTGTAAACATAGAAAAACTGAAAAACAAAGCAGCTTTTCGATCTTGGTTAGCAGGAATCGTTAGAAATGTTTGCTTAAACCATTTGCGTTCGAATAGTAATTACTTCATTCCTATTGAAGAAATTAACGAATCCTTGTTTCTTGGAGAAAATGAAGTAGACGAAGGAGAGGAGGAATTGAAAGAACACTTGAGACGTGCGATTGATAGACTAAATGAGGATAATCGCCAATTGATTAAAGATTTTTATTATAACGGGAAAAGCATCAAAGAGATTTCTAGACTAAAGGACATTTCTATAAGTACAGTAAAAGTCCGTTTATTCCGTGCTAGAAAGCAACTCGAAAAACTGTTTGTTCAAAATTTGGCGTCTGGAAATGTCCTAGAATTATGGACAGAAGAGGTGAAATGGATACCTTGGCTGGGAAAGAAAAAACAGAATTTTGTTTGTGCTGCTTAATTGCTACTAATAAAAAACAATGAGCCTATTTCCTCATTTGAAAATAGGCCCATTGTCTTTTTTATAGCTTAGTTGTATGTAACTAATTAAAGTCTCTTACGGTTTGTCTGACGATAAAACCCTTTTCCGCTTTTTCTTCCCAAGTATCATTTGTACAGGGTGTGATACATTGGGTGTCAAGGATTTTCATTTCTTTATAAACTAGTCCAACACCTTTTGCATAGGTTTCAGAAGAATAGCGAAGTTCGATAAGGTTTTCTTCATTTGCCTGTACAACGGTGAGCGTAGAGTCAAATTGAAAGTTATTAATGACTCTAAAAGCATCAACCTCGGAGTACTCATAAAGCCAATTTTTGAAGATGACAATACTTTCTCCTGCAACAGAAATGGTAGTATTAGGATCTATAAAGGTATTTCCATCCCAAGGCGTTGTTTCTATACTTACAGGGAATGTTAACTTGATAAAGCGGAGGTTTTCCTCTACTCGATGTCCTTGGTTATCGACTGATTGAGCGACCCAAATATCTTTGGAAACCCAAGGAGATTCGGTGGTTATTTTTTCAAATCGTTCAACGATATAAGCTAGATTACCTTCATTATCAATAAGGGTATCCACGATTTCCTCACGCATGGCAAAGGAAATGGAATCTACTACAATGGCGTTGTTTACGTTGTCGTATATTATAGAATCGACATCATATTCAATGAATTTTCCGACTTCAAGAGGGAAATAATCGTAGCCGAAATCAACCTCAATCTCTTCGGTTTCGGGTTTACAGGAGGGTAAAAGAGAGATACCGATTAATAAGAAGACGAAAAAAAATACAAAACGTTCCATAAGAAATTAAAATTCAATTAGTCGTGTAGAAAATTGACGATTCTGTCACAAAGATACATATTGACTGTCAAAATATCGTTACTTGGAGCAGGATTAAGAACCATTTTCATGTTCTTTTGTTTAGGTTTACCAATTATAAACTCTTTTGTTACGATGAATGCTAAAAATTATTCTCAATATACCAACGTTTATCGTAAAGAAGTTATTGTATGAACCAATTGCTCTTTTCTGTCAAGATCAATGCCAAAATTCTATGCGAAGGTGTAGAATCGCTGGTTGGCTTTATGCAACTTGAATTATTCAGGTCGGAAATAGTTAAAAAATAAACAAATTGGAGTAATATTTACAGCGACAAACTTTATCTTAGCGTAGAGTTGCTCTCAATTTAGACCCTTGCCCAAAATAATGGATACTATGCGATACACTAACCCAATCTTTTTATTTGCTTGTACCCTATTCTTTTTTATAGGATGCCAAACCTCATCCTCTGAATCGGATTCAGATGGCAGCATTCATAACGAGGATGTTCCTTTACTTAAAGAAATATCGTCTTACATTGATGAAAAAGAAATTTTAATAACTTACTATATTAGCGATGTGTCAGATTGGATGTATGTAAAGGATGAACTAATTTTGAAAAGAAATGACCTCCTTGAAAAATATCCAACGACCAAATCTTTAGCCTTAGTCTGCTATACTGAACCTTCGAAAACTCCGATAGTTTCATCAAATCCTAATTTTGCTTGGAATCATGAGTTTGATGCTTATCGTGCTTGCTCTATTGATAACAACCATGGTTTTTGGCGCTATTGTTATGGAGGTATTCATGATGTTGAAGGGAAAAAGGGGGACTGGAAGCATATCTTGCCGCTGGAATAGAATCAAGTTTGACCTATTTTATCGCAAATTCCTTAATTCATCGTTTGTACGACATTTTTGGTAAAACTTTTTCCTAATTTTGGGGTTGAACATAATATATGGTGTGAATCAACGAATAAATTCTGATTCGCATGGTTTATTTGACAAAATTATAGGATTAGATATGCAAAAAGTTGGTATTGCGACACTAGGCGCTGGGTTCTATTGTAGAAGCTGTTTTTCAGAGTTTGATTGGGGTAGAAAAAGTCATTTCTGGGTATATGGGAGGGAAGGTGAAAAATCCTACTTACAGAGAAGTCTGCTATGGCGTTACTGGTCATGCAGAAGTATGCCAAGTTCATTTTGATACTCAAGTCATTTCCTTTGAGGAAATTCTAGAAGTATTTTGGTCGACCCATGACCCAACTACGCTAAATCGCCAAGGAGCAGATAAAGGGACGCAATACCGCTCTGCAATATTCTACCATTCAGAGGAGCAGCACGAAATAGCAAAAGCTTCAAAGCTATCGACTGATGCTGAAAATCTATGGCCAGATCCAATTGTAACTGAAATTTCGCCTGCTAGTATTTTTTATCCTGCGGAAGATTATCATCAAAATTATTATAATTCCAATACCACTCAGGGATATTGTCGAGCAGTAATCAATCCAAAACTCAAAAAGTTTCGACAAAAATTTGCTCATAAACTCAAACCAATTTAATAGTTATGAGTTGACAGTTAGTAGTTAAGAGTTGACTTTATGTCGTTTTTTATAAGCAAATCTATTGATGACCATTGGCCAATTCCGAAAAATACAAATCTTCTATTCTAGCTGCTTCAACTAGGCGTATCCAACTAACCAAGGTGAGTAAGGAGAGCCACCAACTGGTTGATGATGAGTTGGCTGTCGAAGAACCGTTGGAAATACAACTCGCATTTGGGAAGGGGAGAGGGCGACAAACTAAGAAGATAGCGGTCACCATGCGAACGCCTGGGCAAGATAGAGAATTAGCACTTGGTTTTTTATTTACTGAAGGTATTATTTCGGATAGAAAGGATGTGGCCAATGTGCGTTATACTGGCCAGCAATTTGATGAGCAACTTCAAAATTCCTTAGTCGTAGATTTAATGCCTGATATTGAGGTTGATATGACTCGTTTAGAACGTCATTTTTATACAACTTCTAGCTGTGGTGTTTGTGGAAAGCGATCAATCGAAATGATTGCTGCAAATGCTTGTTATGCTCCTTTGCTAGGAAAACCTGTTCTTAGTAAAGAAATTATCTTTCAATGGCCAGCAAAAATTAGAGAAGCACAAGCCGTTTTTAAGAGCACAGGAGGCTTACATGCTGCGGCCTTATTTGATGAAAAAGGAGATTTATTAGCCTTGCGTGAAGATATTGGCCGACATAATGCTCTAGATAAACTGCTAGGAATGGCTTTTTTGAAACAGCAGATTCCTCTTTATGATAAAATGTTGATGGTCAGTGGACGAGCGAGCTTCGAATTGATACAAAAAGCGCTAATGGTTGGTTTGCCAATTGTAGCAGCAGTAGGCGCTCCCTCTAGCTTAGCTGTAGAATTAGCGGAGGAACAAGGAATGACGCTTGTGGGGTTTTTAAAGGAAAATAAATTCAATATCTATACAGCTTCCGAAAGAATAATATTAGCTTGAGTTTGAGCAACGCAGGATAGCGGAGCAGCACTACTCGGTTGTTGCTCAGTAATTGTAATTTGATAACTTAATAGTTTCAGAAAAAATCCTTATATTTCCTTTTTCGACCAAAACTTTAATTCTCCTATCAGTATGAAGCAAGATAATGAAGAACAAAAAGGGCACAACATCATTGTAAAAGCCCAGCCACCCGAAGAATTTACTGGAATAAAGGTAAAAAGTCCTGCTAAAAATAGTGTGGGTACACCGGCGGTATTGTCTTCTCTTGCCCATGCTAATCGGTATATGAATAAGTCGGATGCCCTAAAAACGATGTTTCGGGTTAATCAAAAAGGTGGTTTTGATTGTCCTGGCTGTGCATGGCCTGACCCTGACGATGAGCGTTCTGCCCTAGGAGAATATTGTGAAAATGGGGTCAAAGCCATTGCAGAAGAAGCCACTAAGCGTCGAGTAACGGAGGAGTATTTTAAGAAAAATTCTGTCCAAGCAATTTCACAACTTTCTGATTTTAAAATTGGGAAATTGGGGCGTTTGACTCGGCCAATGTTACTAGGGGAGGGGAGTCAGCATTATGAGCCGATTTCTTGGGCACAAGCCTTTTCGCTTGTAGCAGAAGAACTCAATGCTTTGGACTCTCCTGACGAAGCTTTGTTTTATACTTCTGGTCGTACTAGTAATGAAGCTGCCTTTCTTTATCAACTATTTGCTAGGGAATATGGAACAAACAATCTTCCTGATTGTTCCAACATGTGCCACGAGTCTAGTGGTCAGGGCTTATCTCAAACCTTAGGAATAGGGAAGGGGAGTGTCACTCTTCACGATTTGCACCAAGCAGATGTGATTATGGTAATGGGGCAAAACCCAGGTACCAATCATCCTCGAATGCTTAGTGCGCTGGAAAAGTGTAAAGAGAATGGCGGGAAAATTATTACGGTGAATCCTTTACCAGAAGCAGGGTTAATGCGTTTTTCAAATCCTCAGCGCCCTGTAAAAATGCTAACTGGTGGAACGAAGTTGACGGATTTATTCTTGCAAGTAAGAATAAATGGTGATGTAGCTTTGTTGAAAGCTATTATGTTGTGTTTGCTAGCAGAAGAAGATAAGAAACCAGGAAGCGTTTTTGATCGGGCTTTTATTGAAGATAAAACTACTGGTTTCGAGGCTTTTATTGAAGATTTGCGCTTGAATAATCTAGAGGAATGTGTAGAACAGAGTGGAATTTCCTTGAAGCAGATTAAGAAAGCAGCAAAAATGATGATGAAAACGCAAAAAATCATCATTTGCTGGGCAATGGGATTGACGCAGCATAAGAATGGTGTAGACAACATCAAAGAAGTGGTAAATTTGCTATTACTGAAAGGGAGTGTAGGTAAACTAGGGGCTGGAACTTGCCCCGTTCGTGGGCATAGTAATGTACAAGGTGATCGAACTATGGGCATTTGGGAAGCTCCGAAAACTGCCTTTTTAGATAAATTAGAAGAAGTTTTCGGTTTTGAACCACCCCGAAAACATGGTTATGCTGTAGTAGATGCTATAAATGCAATGTATCAAGGCAAGGCCAAAGTCTTTTTTGCCATGGGCGGTAATTTTCTTTCTGCTTCACCTGATACAGAATATACGGCTAAAGCATTGCAAAACTGCTCCTTGACGGTACATGTAGCGACGAAACTAAATCGTAGCCATCTTGTTCATGGAAAGCGAGCATTGATTTTACCTTGCCTAGGACGAACTGAAATTGATGTGCAGAGAAGTGGTAAACAATTTGTAAGTGTGGAGAATTCGATGGGTATCGTTCATTCCTCACAAGGTATTTTACCTCCAGCTTCTAAGGAATTGTTGAGTGAACCGGCTATCATCGTAGCTTTAGCAAAGGCCACACTCGGAGCAAAATCTAAGGTTAATTGGGATAAGATGCTGGAAAATTATGATGAAATTCGAGAGCATATCGAAAAAGTAATTCCTGGCTTTGAGCAGTATAATGAGCGAGTACGGCAGCCCGCTGGTTTCTATCTTCCGAATTGTGCAAGAGAAGGAAATTTTAAAACCAGTGTAGGAAAAGCTGTTTTTACATGTATCGATATTCCTGAGCATAAGCTTGACGATGAGGAGTTTATCATGATGACTATTCGCAGTCATGACCAATACAATACAACAATCTACGGATTAGATGATCGATATAGAGGGATTTACAACGAGCGGAGAGTGGTTTTGATGAACAAGAAGGATATGAAAACCAAGAAATTGAAGAAAGGTACGGTGGTTGATTTAGTAGGAACCGAAACTATTAATGAGCTAAATCCTACGCAACGAATCGCAAAGAAATTCCTTGTAGTTCCTTATGATATTCCAAGTGGATGCGTAGCTACTTATTTCCCTGAGGCCAATGTACTTGTACCTATAGATTCTTTTGCAAAAGGAAGTAAAACGCCCGCTTCAAAACGTGTGGTTATTAGAATAGAAAAAAGCCGAACTGATTAATTATTATGTTAAGTAGGATTTGGGTTTTGACTTAAAAATAGTTAGGATTGTTCCAAAAAATCCAACTATAGGAATGGCTTGCAATTGTTTTTTGGCTGTATCATAATGTTCTTCTACTTTTACCACTTAGGTAGGCCATCAATAGAAAGACAATATTAGTTGCCCATAATTTATATTATGTTAAATAGGGTTTTCAAAGTAAAAGGGAGACCAAAATCTCCCTCTTATATTCTACTTATTTTTTAAAGCCTCTAAGCGCTCCTTGTACTCTTTAGATTTAGCTAACTCATCTTTTTGAGCGTAAATCTCTTTAAGTGCGTAAAGTGTTTCGCGGTTGTTTGGCTCAATTTCCTCTGCTTTGTGGAAAAACGGTAATGCTTTTGCATATAGCGTGTTTATTTCCGTCATTAAAACGTTGTATTTATTATCATCAATCGTCTCATTCATGATTTTTCTCAAGCGAGCAGATTTATTGAAATACAAAGCACCAAGATTGTAGGTAGCATTTAGGTTGTTTTCGTCAATTTCTAAAGCTTTTGCATAATACTCATAAGCTTTATTATAGTAATCGTCGGCCTCTGCTGTTTTTCCTTGCTCCGTTCTTTCTTGATAAAGATCATCATAAACTTTACCTAAAGAAGAATACAAAGACACATTAGAGGGTTCTTTCGCAATAGCCTCCTTCAACTTAGTTTCTAAAACATCTAACTGCCCCTTACCTAAATAGTAATTGATTTCACTAAATAGTAAGCTTGTCAAATTGTTCTCTAAGTTTTTAGCTTCTTTTTCTTGAGCCTCATCCGTTCTGTCTAATGTTTTCAGCTTGGCCGAAATCTCCGCTCTTCCCTCTTCTAAAATCTTAAAAGCTTTTTCCTCATCAGTTTTAATAGTCAAATTGAATAAACTCTTAAAAAGTTCAGGATTCTTATTCCCTTCTTCATATAGTTTATTGTAAATGCCGAGAGCAGCATCCTCTTGACCAGATAGTTGTGCGGAAAGACCAGTGTAGTAACGGACTTGGCTGTAAACCTCTTCATCCTGAAAAACACCAGTAATTCCCATTCCGTTTAACTCCGTCTTTAGGTCAAGTAGTGTACTGAAAGCCTTGTATGCACCAGCATAATCTGATGCTTGAATAAGAGCAACAGCTTTATTTTGAATTAAAGGAGCTGTGCTTTTCATTCCTTCTTGAGCTTGTTTCTTCTCAAAGCCCTTAGGTGTTAGAGTCAATACCTTCTTATAAGCTTCCAAAGCTTTTTCAGGAGCTTCAGGATTTTGCATACTTAATAGAGGTTCAACACCTACTGCCGAATATATCTTGCCTCTTGTTAGCCATACTTTCGCTTCTGCTGCTTGCTCTTCATTCTTTATGGCTGCATCAATACCTTTTATCGCAGTACTTAGTTGGCCAACGTTATTCTCAGGAGCCATGTTATAACTCTCGAATGCTCTTTTTGCACTTTTAAAATCTTGGGCAATAACTGCAGAAAAAACAAACAATAAAAGCACAAGGCTTGAAAACAATTTTTTCATTGTGGTTGGATTTTATGTTTTGATTAATGGATTCTAAAAAACAGGGGTTCAATATCTCACACATATCTACTATAAAATAGTGTGCCAAACTTTAAAAGTTGAATAGGCAGAGGGTATAAAGTAGTACAGGATATTAATCGGGAGTAGAAAAATCAACATGTAATATCAATAAGCCTATCTACTCTTTATCCTCTACCTTCAATCAATTAAGTTTCTTCTTCCGTTGTCTCTGTCGAATCTGGAGTACCTTCTTTTCCTTCTTCTAAATGTTCCTCATCTGCTTCATCATCGTGAGGAACAACAGCTACATCAGCTATTTGGTCTTTCTTACTAAGATTAATAACCTTTACTCCCTGAGTTGCACGCCCCATCACTCGGAGTTTTTCTACCACAAGGCGGATAGCAAGACCAGACTTATTGATAATCATTAGATCGTCATCATCTGTAACAGCTTTAATAGCTATAAGCTGGCCAATTTTATCATTAACTTGCATGGTTTTTACGCCCTTCCCTCCCCTATTCGTGATTCTATACTCACTGAGTGAAGTTCGTTTCCCATTTCCTTTTTCAGATAAAACGAGAATACTTACCTTCTCATCTTCAGGATTTACACAAACCATACCAATTACGGCATTAGTCTCAGTATCAATGCTTACGCCACGTACTCCTGCTGCTGAACGTCCCATTGGTCGAACCTTGGTTTCAGGGAAACGAATGGCTCTTCCTGAACGAATTCCCATCAAGATATCATTCTCCCCATTCGTCAATTTCGCTTCTAAAAGTTGATCGCCTTCTTTGATGGTAATAGCATTAACTCCATTCGATCTAGGACGAGAGAATGCTTCAAGACTTGTCTTTTTGATACGTCCTTTACGCGTACAGAAAATAATGTAGTGCGATTTTAGGAATTCAGGATCCGCTAAATTTTCTATTTTGACATAGGCTTTTACCTTGTCATCCTTGGGCATATTGATGATGTTTTGCAATACACGCCCCTTAGAAGCTTTGGTACCTTCTGGAATTTCGAATACTCGAAGCCAGAAACAACGTCCTTGTTCTGTAAAAAACAGCAGATAATTATGTGTAGAAGCAATGAACATATGCTCAATAAAATCACCATCTCTAGAATTACTACCTTTTGCTCCTTTTCCACCACGATTTTGAGTTCGGTACTCCGTGGATTTGGTTCGCTTCATATAGCCGAGATGAGAAATCGTAATGACAACTTCCTCGTCAGCAATTAAGTCCTCAATACTAATATCACCTTCCGCAGTGTATTCTATTTTAGTACGTCGTTCATCACCAAATTTATCCTTGATTTCTGTCAATTCTCCACGAATGATGTCTTTACGCATTTCTTCACTAGCCAAAATGGCTTTGAAATGTGTGATTTTGGCACTAATATCATCAAACTCACCTTTTAGTTTTTCTCTTTCTAAACCAGTAAGCTTTTGGAGACGCATGTCCAAGATAGCACGAGCTTGTACTTCACTCAAAACATCGCCATTTCTGAATTTTTCATCTTCCAAAAGTTCGCTGATTGCTCGTACCCCAAGTTTAGCCCTCTGTTCAGGAGACAGAAAATCTCCGTTCATTAAACCTATGCGTGCTTCTTCTGCTGTTTTAGATGAGCGAATGAAAGAAATCACGGCATCCAAATAGTCCAAAGAAAGCAATAAACCCTCAAGTACATGAGCACGCTCCTCTGCTTTTCTCAACTCATAGCGAGTACGTCTAGTCACGACCTCCAAACGGAATTTTACAAATTCCGAGATCATGTCCTTTACGTTTAAGACTCTAGGACGTCCATTGACAAGGGCAATGTTTCCAATTCGCAAAGAAGATTGAAGTGGAGTGTACTTGTATAGCTTACTTAAAACTACGCTTGCCATAGCATCACGCTTAATCTCAATAACTATACGCATTCCATTTCTGTCAGATTCATCTCGAATGGCTGTTATGCCTTCAATGCGTTTTTCATTGACTAAGGCCGCAGCCTTCATGATAAGTGATGCCTTATTTACTTGGTAAGGGATTTCCGTAACTACGATAATCTCTTTGCCCGTTTTAGTCGTTTCAATATCACATTTTGCTCTTAAGACGACCCTACCCTTTCCTGTTTCAAAGCCTTGCTTTACACCGCTATAACCATATATAATACCTCCAGTTGGAAAATCAGGAGCTTTGATGTGTTGGCAAATTCCATCAATCGTAATATCGGGGTCATCTATGTAAGCCATTGTGCCATCAATAACCTCCGAAAGATTGTGAGGAAGAATATCGGTAGACATTCCGACTGCGATACCCGATGCTCCATTGATTAAGAGATTGGGTAGCTTTGTTGATAAAACCGTAGGTTCTTTAAGGGTATCATCGAAATTGAGCTTCCAATCAACAGTATCCTTGTCTAGATCAGCTAGTATTTCATCACTAATGCGTTGTAAACGGGCTTCGGTATAACGCATAGCAGCAGGGCTATCAGCATCAATAGAACCAAAATTCCCTTGCCCATCTACTAATGGATAACGTAAGGACCAAGGCTGTGCCATTCGAACCATGGTATCATATACCGATGAATCGCCATGAGGGTGATACTTACCAAGCACCTCCCCAACGATACGGGCAGATTTCTTGTGTGATTTGTTATAGGTTAGTCCTAATCCAGACATACCATACAATACTCTCCTATGCACGGGTTTTAGGCCATCCCTGACATCAGGTAGAGCTCTTGAAACAATGACGGACATTGAATAATCAATGTAAGCCGACTTCATTTCATCCTCAATATTGATAGGAATTATCTTTTCTCCAGTCGCCATAAAAATTGAGCGTTTTTTTAATGAAATTTCTAGGGTAATCCATCACAATAGACAGGTCAGTTATGAATAAATATCGATTAGATTACCTAGGGTGGGTAGGCTTAGTTTTAGCCATTTTTATGCCCTCCCTTTAACGGATCAAAGGTACTCAAAATAAGTGAGAAATTATAAAAATGACAGTGCTTTCCTAGTCAATGTTTTGTGTGAACTCAAGAAGATGTTACCTGTTTGCATTTAGTAGTTTACATATGGTTTGTTTGTCTAAACTTGAAATGATGCTTTGGTTTTTCAATAGTTTGTATTACATGGCGTTATGAAAAAAAGTTTTTCTAGAGCTTCGAGCCGTAGGATTACTTGATAAATGAAAGAAATGATTGTAAAATTTTCTGAGCAAGGACATTCTTTATATCTCAAAAGAAATAAATGTTTTATATTGTGACGTGATATTTGAGATACTTTCCAGCTTTAGACAATTGTTTCTGGCTGTTTTTAATGCATTAAACCACAAAAAATATGAAAAAATTAGGCTCTTTGTTATCGAAAATTCCCCTGAATACCTCTGGTTATAGCCGCTACCCCTTACTAGGCTACCTTTTCTTTTTTTTGCTCACTCTCTCTGTTTACAGTGATAGCTTTGCTACGGCCAATCTTGCGACTGATGCGATTAGTAGCTCGCTTGTAAACAGCAATGATTTGATATGCGATGCCATTGATATGGGACAGATGTTATCTTCTCAAGACACGCTTGGAGATAGCTCGCTTAGCAACTATGATAATTTCTGCGGTACAAACACCAACGATCCTACTCCTCCTTGGGTCAACGATCAAGGCGTTTGGTTTTCCTTTACGACCTCAGACACGACCTCTGGTGTCGTCAACATTCATGGCTACAGTGACCCAGAAAATCTAGGAGATGCCATAGACCTAGAAATGGCCGTTTATGAATCGGATACCGATTGTAATGGCCTTTTATCCCTTGTTAATGCCTCCTCTTCACTAGAAGATACCCTTAAAGTCTACTGTTTAGAGCCAAGTACGACCTATTATCTTCTTGTAGATGGAGAAAATAACATTGATAATCTCTTTACAGGCCAAGAAGGGTACTTTGGACTTACCATTTTTGAGGACAGTCTTCCTCCACCTTTGCCTATGGCCAATGCGGGTACTTTTACCATTTCAGGAAATCCAGTTTCCTACGGAGATACCTTTAATATTTTGACTAATGGTGATTGGATAGGGAGTCATGAAAATGGACTTCCGATGGATGCTATTACCCCTGGTGTCAGTGACGGAGATGGTTATAACGGGATTTATTATGCGGGTTATACTGCTCCCTCCTTGTCCTCCAGTTTGGTAGGCCTATTCGGTTTTTCTCCCCAATTCGTAGGAGGGCTAGATTCTGCCTTTACTTTTATCTACGATGATACCACGCTTACGAATCTGGGGATGATGACGAATACTCCTTATTATTTCACGACACTCTACGCCTTTGATGTCAACGACACGATTCTGACTACTAACAGCTCAGGTTCTGGCTCGGGATCTTCGCCTTCATGTTATCTTGGAGAGATAATGATTGACCCTCCCATCTTTGAGGAGATTGTATTTTTAGATAGAATCATTGTCAACTTCACACAAACTTGTAATGGAGATGGTTCTACCTCAGACGTCATCTTCACCGTATCTGGTGGATTACCTGCTTATGACAATTCTTCCTTTATGGTATCGGGTGATGGGGCAGGAACGGTTGGAAATGGTGGTACCTACATCCTACCCGCAGTGCCCTCGGGTAGCTCCTTCAGTGTCACTTTTACAGATGGAGCAGGGGGAAGTGAAACGGCATCTGGGCTTGTGGATGCAATACCTATAAGCGCCACACTTTTCGCAGATCCTGTATTTTGTCCTGGGGAGGCAAGTGGATGTCTTTTTTCTCAAGTATTTGGTGGTATAGCTCCATACACCTATGATTGGGGATTTGGTGGTGGTGAAGGTTGTGGTTTTCCCGCAGGTTGGTACGAAGTTACCATTACCGATGCAAACGGCTGTAGTACTGTAGCAGGTGCAGGGATTACAGAACCTCCTTGGCTTTCAGTTTCAGTCACTCTAAATTATGATGTACTTTGCTATGGCGAAGCTAATGGCTCCGCCTCCGCTAACGCAAATGGAGGAAATGGAGGATATACTTATTTATGGGATAATGGGGAAAACACAGCAACGGCAGTAGCCTTATATGCTGGCTTCCATACGGTAACCGTTACCGATTGGAATGGGTGTTGGAGCACTGAAAGTATCTTGATTTCTGAACCTAATTTGCTTTCAAGTTTAGCCAATGTTGACAATAATGTGTCTTGTAACGGTGGTATGGATGGAGTTGCTACAGCCACAGCAAGTGGTGGCATCCAAGGCTATACTTTCGATTGGGGCGCGAGTGCAGGGAACCAAACTAGCGCCACAGCAAACAATCTTCCCGCAGGCTCACATGCTGTAATTGTCACCGATGCAAATGGTTGTACAGCGACTTCAATTGTTACCATTACTGAGCCTTCTCCCCTCGAAGTTTCAGCATTTGGTATTGATGTAACTTGCAATGGTTTTGCTGATGGAGCCGCCTTTGCCGATGCCAATGGAGGTACTCCTCCCTTCTCTTATGATTGGGATATTGGGTGGAATGCTCAAAATATTGATTTCCTTTGGGCTGGATTTTATACGGTTACTGTTACCGATGCTAATGGCTGTACAAACACAACGAGTGTGTTTATTACTGAGCCTCCTATACTTACCATGTCAGCCACATTAGATGTTAATGTATCTTGCAATGGTGATTCAGACGGTTCTGCCACTGCCACCGCGAACGGAGGAGTTGGAGGCTTTACCTATCAATGGGATAATGGCGAAAATACCTCCACCGCAGGATTCCTAGGAGCAGGTACTCACTTTGTAACCGTAACTGATTGGAATTTTTGTACTGCTACTGCAAGTGTTACTGTTCCAGAACCTTTACCTCTTACAACAACAGCAGCGGTAAATAACAATGCCTCTTGTGGAGGAAATTCAG
>JAHDHB010000498.1 GCA_020631545.1 Saprospiraceae bacterium
CGAAATCTCTGCATTTTCTCTAAAAGTTTTCTTTTTCAGTCAAACACTATATAAGATGCTTCTTAATATCCTTTTTGGTGTATTCTCATTGATTTAATGCTTAGTTTTGTTCCATAATTCCGTTTTGCATCAACGTTTATACTCATGAATAAGAATTTGTACATTACACAAACTGAAAATTGGATAAACAACTTTGTTATCAAACATAACCTTTGCCCATTCGCCAAGCAAGTGATGATAAAAAAACAAGTACGCTTGGTCTGTAGTGAAGCAAAACAGGTGGAAAATCTCCTGAAAACGTTTATAACAGAAGTCCAATTCCTTTCACAAATTGATGCGAAAGAAGTAGATACAAGTATAATTATTCATCCTTTCATCCTAGAAAAATTTGAAGACTACTTAGATTTTGTAGCCCTTGCGGAGTATTCCCTTGAAGAGATGGGCATGGAAGGCATTGTTCAACTCGCTAGCTTTCACCCTGATTATCAGTTCGAAGGAACGACTATAAATGCTCCCGAAAATTTAACCAATCGTTCTCCTTTTCCCATGCTCCACCTTCTTCGAGAAGATTCCTTGACGAAAGTCCTAAAACACTATCCCAATCCAGAGGAAATTCCTACTCGAAATATCGCTTACTTGAAAAATCTAATGCCCAATTCTTAGGCACTTTCAAGACCATACAAATAAAATGTTTTAAAATTCAGGAACACTTTGTAACTTTGACTAAAGAATATCCTCTTAAATCAACTTTCTTTATAATGAAGTATCTTAAATATATTCTTGCGTTACTTGCACTGTTAATCTTGTTGTTTATAGGTCGCGGCATCCTTACCCCTTCCATTTCTTACAGTAGTGAATTTGTGGTCGACAAACCCATTAAAGAAGCTTGGGCAGTGATGAATGATGAGCAAAAAATCACGGAATGGTTAAAAGGTATTACAAACATTGAACATGTCAGTGGCGAAAAAGGAACCGTTGGTGCTGTTACTCGATACACATTTAATGAAAACGGAGAAGAATCAACGATTCTTGAAACCATTAAAACTATACGACCCGAAGAACATATTTCTATGGATTTTGTCATGCAGGATGTAATGATCATGGATTACAAGGTCGATTTTAGTAAAAAAGAGGGGAAAACACACATCAAATCCTCTACTGTTACAAAAGGAGAAGGCATGTTTATGCGGTCGATGCTTTCGTTTATGAAAGGCACTATGCAGACGCAAGAAGACGAAAACATGGCAAATTTGAAAAAATTAATTGAACAAAATACAACGAATTATTTTCCCCTGCCTCTGGAAGAAACGATGGAGGAATAGCTCTTTAAGTCTACTCCGAGCAAATCCGTGAGTTTTTCATAGATCTTACATTGTAAATCCTATGTTTTCATTAACTCTACTTGGTCTTGGCATCGCCTCCTTAGGAACTTTTTCCCAGCTACTAGAGTTCATACGGTATACAAACTCCTTGAAATTTGTACCTTTGTCCCTTCAAAGCTCAAGATAAAAAAAGAAGATGTTTCCAGTTTACGATTTAATAGTAGTCGGTGGTGGGCACGCAGGTTGTGAAGCCGCTGTCGCCGCAGCCAATATGGGTTCCAAAGTCCTCTTGGCCACTATGAATATGAATACCATTGCCCAAATGTCCTGCAACCCTGCTATGGGGGGTGTTGCCAAGGGGCAAATCGTGCGTGAAGTAGATGCTTTAGGCGGTTATAGTGGTATCGTAACCGACCATACGATGATTCAGTTTCGAATGCTCAATCGTTCGAAAGGGCCTGCCATGTGGAGTCCTAGAGCCCAGAGTGACAGAATGTTATTCTTGATGAAGTGGCGGTCTATGCTGGAAGCACATCCAAATATTGATTTTTGGCAAGAAATGGTCACCGGCATTGTTGTAAAAGATGGCATAGCCAAAGGTGTCCGCACTGGAATGGGTATTGAAATTCCCGCTCGCTCCGTCGTCCTCACCAATGGTACCTTCCTCAATGGTCTCATACACATCGGAGAAAAACGTTTTGGTGGTGGCCGTGCTGGCGAAAAAGCCGCTACAGGCATCACCGCACAACTCAATAGCCTAGGTTTTGAATCAGGAAGAATGAAAACGGGAACCCCTCCAAGGGTAGATGGCCGTTCCTTAGATTGGGACAAAATGGAAGTGCAGGACGGTGACCATATCGTTGGCAAATTCAGTTATACCGATACGCCAAAATTGGAGAATCAGCGCCCGTGCCACATTACTTATACCAATCCAGAAGTACATGAGTTGTTGAAGACAGGTTTTGACCGTTCACCCATGTTTACAGGACGAATACAAGGCATTGGCCCTCGGTATTGCCCTTCCATTGAAGATAAAATTGACCGTTTCGCTCAGCGAGATCGCCATCAGCTTTTTGTCGAACCCGAAGGCTGGAATACTTGTGAGATTTATGTCAATGGTTTCTCTTCTTCCTTGCCGGAAGATGTGCAGTTCAAGGCATTACGCAAAGTGCCTGGTTTTGAAAATTGCAAAATGTTCCGTCCTGGCTATGCTATAGAATACGATTATTTTCCACCGACACAATTAAAAATGTCCTTGGAAACACGCTTAGTGAAAAATCTTTTCTTCGCTGGCCAAATCAACGGCACCACAGGTTATGAAGAAGCTGCTTCTCAAGGATTAATGGCAGGAATCAATGCACACTTAGCCATCAATGAAGAAGAACCTTTTGTTCTCAAGCGTTCAGAAGCCTATATCGGTGTCTTAATTGATGATTTGATCAATAAGGGAACAAAGGAACCTTATCGAATGTTTACTTCTCGCGCCGAATATCGTATTCTTTTACGACAAGATAATGCCGATATTCGCTTGACACCTTTAGCCCAAAAGCTTGGTATGCAGAATCTTGATGAACGCATGGCACGGTTTCAAGAAAAAATTGAGGGTGCAGAAAAAATCAAGCGCTTTTTCCAAAAAGTAAGTGTCGGACCTGAAGAAATCAACAGCTACCTGACCTCTAAGGGTTCGAAAGAAATCAAGCAAAAAGGGAAATTGCACCAAATACTACTTCGTCCACACATTAGCCTCTCCGACTTAGGTTGGGTGATGCCTCGTATAGGAGAATTTCTTAGCCAATTTGATAAAGAAATCATGGAAACGGCAGAAATCAACATGAAGTACGAAGGCTACATCAAGAAAGAACAGGAAATGGTGGATAAGATGAATCGACTAGAAGCAGTCCGACTTCATGAAACTATTGATTATCATGAAATGACCTCGCTTTCTTCTGAAGCGAGAGAAAAACTGACCGCCATCAAGCCCCGTACCATCGGTCAAGCTAGTCGTATCAGTGGCGTTTCTCCTGCGGATATTTCTGTTTTACTGGTTTTTATGGGCCGGTAGCTTAAATTAGACGATTTTAATTTACCTCAGCGCTTCTTAGCATTACTTGTTAAGAAGCGTTTTTTTATTCCACCAAATAATATTTACATATTTTTTTTAAAAAAGGTGCAGTTAAAAAACAAGGGAGTATCTAACATTACATTGTAAAAAGGGCTTCATTAGGATGAAAACGGTAAGTTTGGCTTGGTTTTTTGTAAATCTTCTGCTATCCTGTGACAGGATTAAACGCTTAATCAACTTGACCGTTAACCAACTCAAACTAATGAAAAGTTTTTCCTTTTTTGTATTATTTCTTTTATTTTGCCCTTTTTGGAATACCGCTCTCGCTCAAAAGGGTATGGCACTTGAACGTTGTTATACCGTAGAACACCAAAAAGCTTTGCAAAAAAAATTCCCCAATCAAGTTCCTAGTGATGCTGCTTTCGAAACTTGGATTTCCACAAAACAAGCAGAGCTAAAAGCCAGCAATAAGCAACAAGCTGTCCTTACCATTCCTGTCGTTGTCCATATCATCCACGATGGTGACGCTATTGGAACCAATGAAAATCTTTCCGATGCTCAGATTTTATCTCAAATCCAAGTACTCAATGAAGATTTTAGAAAAATGCAAGGCACTCGCGGACATAACACCAACCCTGTAGGCGCTGATACTGAGATAGAATGGAGCTTAGCCAATGAAGATCCTAACGGGAATCCTACTTCGGGCATTGTCCGAACAAACTTGGGTACAGCAGCTTGGACAAGTGCTACTTTTGATGCAACCGCGAAGCCTGCTACTATCTGGGATCCTACTCAATATTGCAACATTTGGGTCGCCAATCTTTCTGGAGGTATTTTGGGGTATGCCCAATTTCCTATCGGCTCTGGACTTCCTGGAATGCCGACCTCCGAAACCGCAAATACAGATGGTGTCGTCATCACCGCGAATGCTTTTGGAACAGCAGATTTGGACGACGGTACTTTCAACTTGAATCCTACATATAATTTAGGGCGTACGCTTACTCATGAAATTGGCCACTGGCTCGGTCTCCGTCATATTTGGGGTGATGGTGCTTGTGGAACCGATGATTTTGTGACAGATACTCCTGAGTCCGACGATGCAAACTATGCTTGTACTACTCATACTTCTTGTGGTTCTCAGGATATGATTGAAAACTATATGGATTATACCAATGATGCTTGTATGAACATTTTTACTATTGGCCAAAAGGCTAGGATTGATGCCGTTCTGGCAAATAGCCCTCGTCGTATGGAACTTTCCAGCTCTCCAAAAGCTTCTAATCCTGCTAAAGTCTATTTTACTTATGGAGAAAGAAATGCTCCAGAAAGTTCTAGTATTGATAACGGCTGTTATGACTATACCGAATATGATGTCCGCTTACATTTGTTACATACCACTACGGAAGAAATCAACATAAATCTTACTCTAGGGGGCACTGCTTCAGAAGGAAGTGATGCCGATTATACCCTTTCTCCTACCTCCCTTACCTTTCCTGCGGGTTCTATCGGTGTTCAAACTGCCGTTTTACGCGTGTATGACGATGGTGGAGAAGAAGCTCCAGAAACTATCACTACCGATTATACCATGACGACCCTTGGAAATGCTATCCCTGGAGAATTCAATCAAACTCAAACCATCACCATCGTCGATAATGACAATCCTCCAACGGAACCTGGTGCCGTACGAACTATTTATTCCGAAAATTTCGCTGGAGGATTACCAAATTCTTGGCAAAATATAGATAATAGTGGGGGCGGTACTTGGACACACTCTACAGCTCCTCCTAGCAATTGGACAGCTTACGGCTTAAGCGGTTCTACTTCTTTTTCTTCTGCGGCAAACGGTTTTATGCTTTTTG
>JAHDHB010000499.1 GCA_020631545.1 Saprospiraceae bacterium
TGCATCGTATTATTTTGAAAACTGGTTTATAAATCGTCGTTGATTGAATTTTGTGCTTAGGGCTAGGGGCAAAACCCAATCGACGACAATTCGAGCACAAATAGAGCATCGTAATTCTTCTTTTGCGATGGAGTCTCCAAACCCATAGCTATGCACCACTATATCCGCACATTTCTTTTCATCGTCTTCCTATTTTCTAGTACACTGTTTTTTGGCCAAGGGCAAGATTGGTATGTCATTGATTTAAATGGTGATACCGTTTCACACATCAAGGCGGATCGACTTTCCCAAGCAGGAGAAGATTTTATCCGAATCGAAAAAAACGGCAAATTTGGGCTTATTGATTATGCTGGCCGGACGGTGGTAAAAACTCAATTTGCTAAAGTAAGTGGTTTTTCGAATGGCTTGGCTTGTGTGAAGCATGAAGGACGTTATGGCTTTATCGACACCAAGGGAAGAATGGTGGTTCCAGCACGTTATGAAGATGCTTCGGCTTTTACAGATGGCGTGGCGCGTGTGAAATTGGGTGGAAAATATGGGTTTATTGATGTTGATGGGAAACAAGTCATTGATTTCAAATTTGCCGAAGTCTCTATCTTTTCTGAAGGTTTGGCGTTTACTCGAAAAACGTGGGATAAAACGTTTGGGATGATTGACAAATCTGGTGAATATTTCCTACAACCGACTTATCAAAATCTCTTTTTTCCTAAAGATGGCCTTATTCGGGCTCGTTGGAACGGCAAGTGGGGCTACTTGAATCTGAAAGGAGAACCCGTCATTGAACCGACTTACCGTTATGCCTTCAATTTTAGTAATGGGGTGGCTTGGTTTAGTGAAGATGGTATGCACCACGGCTTGATCAACAAGCAAGGAAAAACGATTGTTGAACCTACTTATACGAGTATAAAGAACAAGGGCTTTTCTGAGGGCTTAGGAGCTGCCGTAAAAGATGGAAATTGGGGCTTCATTAATACTAAAGGTGAGGAAGTCATTCCTTTTGAATACGATGATGTACACCCTTTTTTGAATGGCCGTGCTGCGGTAAAAAAGGATGGACTTTGGGGATTTATCGATCCTAAAGGCGAAATGTTGCTTTCCCCAAGATTCAAAGAAGCGAGTAACTTTTTTCCTGTAAGAAAACGCCCCGTAGCGGTCGTTCTTGGAGCAAATTACAAAGTACCTGCTCCAGAACCTGAAGTGAAGGAAGAAACGGAGGTCAAAGAAGTCGTAGAGGAAGCCAAACCTGTAGTGGAAGAAACGGAAAAAGCTCCAGAAAAAACAACTGAATCGAAACCTACCTTGGGCAAAACAGAAGCCCCAAAACCAACTCTAGGAAAGGAAAATAGCGGCGCAGCAGATCCCATGCGTCTAGCTAAGCAATTGAAAATGGTACAAGCAAAATTAAGTGATAGTCGTTTGGCTTGTACGGAAAGCTTGGTCAGTATCAAAAAGGCACATGAAGCAGGTACTTTGGATGTTTTTTCGCAAGAAGCACCTGTGGCTAGAGAAAAGTTGAATACTGCTATCCAGTCTTATAATGAAGCGACCAAGCTTTTAGACTCGATGTCTAATATAACCACAGCGCAGGAGGCTTGTCCCGCTCTCGTCATTCTTGTAGGCGATACCCAAAAGAAGGCAAGCACCGCAGGCCAATTCCTCCAAAAAGCTTCTAGTGATTTGGACAAAGCTGTCTCCAAAGATGCTTACGAAAGCTTCACCACAAACATCAAATCCTATTTTACAGGCTTAGAAGCGTCTTCGGTTTCCATGAAGTCTTTGCAATCGGGCTTGGAGGATTGTTTGATGGGGAATTAGTGGTTAGCCTTTTCTTGAAAATCGAATCGTTTATTAAAAACGCATAATTGTGGTGTTTTTAAGTTAGAAAACGCTCTTTACAAACTTCATTTCCAGTGAATTTCTCCTAGAAAGATAATTTCTCGATTGTATTTTATAGTTCAACATTATTTACGATTTCTTTGACCATCAAAGAAAATCTCTATAACTTGCCGTTGCGTATCAACCAACTCGTAAACTGTTTGCTTGATTTTTCTTGTCGTAAGATGATTTTGATACCCCATTTTACGTAAGTAAGAAAGAACCACTTGGTAAACAGGTCTATAACTTGGTATCAGATTTTTGTGCTATGAAATTCCTTGTTTTAAGTTTTGTCTTATTGCTTCTTGCCTGTCATCCGCTAGCACATACGAGCTTAACACGCCCTTCCGTAAACTATGCACAATTTATTGAATTAGAAGCTATTGACCTTTGCCAAGATATGGGGCCTTCGCCAACGATGCATGATGAAATCATTCTTTATGCACATCTATTAGAGGTTGAGGATCGAAAGTCTTGGAAGGTTTTGCAGACTTCTTACCACGGGCCTTTTTTCTTCCGAAGAGGAGACAAGGTTTTGCTCAATGCTACGCCATTGAATTTACAAACGGTAAAATCAGCGGAACAAGCCTTCTTAGTCCTTACTTTATTAGAACTTGATGGAGAGAAGGACACTTATAGCCTCCAAAAACGGCAAGCGATAATTTCGAAAGAGCTTCTGAAAGGTCGATTTTTTAAAGATGACAAGGAAAAATATCGCTTATCTCCTTGGCTCAACGCTGACGAAGTCCTCGACGTCTTATCGTTTAAGTTGCTAGAATTAAAGAAAAAACCGGAATGGTCTTTACGCTTTCACGGTATTGATTTATTCGATCAATACGATTATCGGATGGCGGCGAAGTTGTATTAATGGCAAAAGGGTAAAAATTGCTTTGTATCAATTACTTTTTCATTTTGTCCAACCTACCCTTTTTTTCCATTTCTCCATTTTCTGTTTTCTTTTTTCAAAATCAGGTGGTGGAGATTGCTTTTCATTTATAGCCTGTTTTCGTATAATTTCGGTTTGTTCTTCAAGCGAGTTAAGCCCGATGGATTTTCTTCTTTGATTTACTTGAGTTAAGTTATCAAAAGAATATGGGCTTAGTTTTCCATTTTTATCCCAATCGAATTGAGTACCATACCGTTGCGGCTTACCCTCAAATACAGCGATTCGATCAGTCAAGTACGCTAAATTTCTAGCAGTTGCTTTATCCTTGCTTACAACATTTTCTAGTAGTTTCGCGCACTTTTTCATAAATTGGGGTTGTCCAATGGAATGTTGAATAACCAACCATGCTGCTTCATGAGCTTCTTTGCCCACCTTTTCTACTGTTGGATAACCGATTTTGTCTATTATTTCATTTAGTATTGCTGCATTTTTATGGTGGAGTATTTCCATTTCTTCGTTATACCCCTCCCCAAGTTTTCCGCTTAGAATAAGTTGATTTCTAAGTTTCAAGTCTGCATTTTTTAAACGAATTATGGTGTTAGCGAGGAGGTTGTAATCCATTTGGCTATTTATTGTTTTTATCATTTTTTCGGTTCCAAATCCTTGTAACGTTCTCCATATTTTTAGCCGTCATTCCCTGAGTTCTTATTAAAGTCCTTACTCCGTGAATCATAATCATGGATGCTTTTCCGGTTTCAATGAAATAGTTTAAATCAGTACCATTTTCAAGATGAATGGTTCCAAATGTGAAGCCTTCTTTAGTGGACTTAAATGTTCCATATCCATTATCTTTTGCACCAATCAAACTTCCAGTATGTTCAATCCCTTTGTTCTTTGTGATTAATTTTTGAGTAGTCAAGATACTATAATTTTCAGGATCGATGACAGTTGAGCAAATAATCAACTCGTTTTCCATAAGGTTAAGTCTTAATCCTGAATATTGAAAATCGGAATTAGATTCATAAAACGTTGTCCATCTGTAGTTATAGGGTTTAAATGTACTTCTTTTAATCGAAGCTATACAAATACTATGTTTTGATTTGTCGGTCTTTGTCATTCTTCATTATTTCTGCTAGTGGACGTCGTTTTTTATTTCAATTCATTCGCCTTATGGCAAATTTCAGACATCAGATTCAGGTATTTCTAGGTCTTCAATATTCAAATACCGTTCGATTTCTTGCTCTAGATACTTCGCTTTAGAAAGCGTGTTCACGGTAAACAGTTTTTCATGCTTTTGCCCTTCTAAACCGTTTACTACCATAAAAAGGGTAAAATATCCTGAGCCATCACCTGCATTTTTTAGATATAACTGATGGACTTCATCAACGCGGTAAGATTTGTCCTTTTTGAAATTTTTAGGGCGAGATTTAATATTCAAAAAATTATCACTGATATCAATGTAGGTTTTGTTCTTAGAATAAGTTAAGCCTTTATAAATAAAGTATAAAGAGCCTAATGACAATGCAATGGGTATGTATGGCGATATAGGATGCTTCCCTATGTAGAAAATAAGTATGGAAAGAATAGCGAATATCGGCATAAAAAGAAGCCCAACAGCATCGAACCCCTGAAAATGTTGCTGTATGGTGATGTCCAAATTATCTTTATAAAAAAACAGATCAATGCCTTCTGGACGAAGAACTTGTTGCTTCATTTCTTTTTTAGCCCTTACGCTCTCGACTTCTTCTTCAAAAGAGAAAATGACATTACAACCACCACATTTGGCGACGTTATTCTGAAGGTTTAAATTACTTGCTGCTACTTCCTTTTTACAAGAAGGACAAGAGATCTTCCTGAATACTTTTGGAAATTCTTGACCAATGTCCTTCAATTCAAGTTCCTCCACTGATTTATATTCTTCTAGTGGTTCCTTCATGGCAATATGACTATAATGTTGATAAATTAATAAGAAGGTTCTCTTTCAAGCTATTGGTTTTGGATAGGTTGCTTACAAAATTTCAGATAAGATACTACTTATCAGACCAAACGGCAAGTTCATTTCCTGCTGGGTCAATGAAATGAAATCTACGTCCACCAGGAAAAGAAAAAATATCTTTTGAAATTTTTCCATTGGATTCGATAATTTTCTGCTTTATCAAGTCAAGGTTTTTATGATATAAAACCACTAAAGCGCCATTTACAACTTCCTGATCCGTTTTTTCAAACCCTCCCTCAAGCCCACTTTCTGCAAAGGCTACATAAGTTGGCCCATAATCTGTAAAAGACCAATGGAAAGCAGCGGTGTAAAATTGTTTTATTTTTTCTAGGTCAGGCGCCTTGAATTCAACGTAATTGATGTGATTGTCTGTAATGGCCATTGTAATAGATTTAAGTCTATGAATACACTTCATCCTTCACTACAAACGTTTTAGAAATACTATCATGCCAGCCAATGGGAGTATCACTACCAAAAA
>JAHDHB010000500.1 GCA_020631545.1 Saprospiraceae bacterium
ATTTTATTGGAAAGGAGAGAGGTACGGTCTGCCATGCTCCTCGTACCTCTCTCCACTCTTCATCTACAACAACATCCCTGCTATACAAGCCGTCAAGAGGCAAGCAACAGCGCCTCCGATGAGTGCTTTTACGCCGAATTGAGAGAGGTTTTTACGTTGGCCAGGAGCGATGGAGCCGATACCTCCGATTTGGATACCGATGGATGCGAAGTTGGCAAAACCACATAGAGCGTAGGTAGCGATGATGATAGATTTGTCGGAAAGCACGCCTGCCGCTTTCATATTCCCTAGAGAAACGTAAGCGAAAAATTCGTTTAGAATTGTTTTTTCTCCTAGTAATTGTCCTACAGCAATCATATCCGTAGAAGAAACGCCTATCAGCCAAGCAATAGGGGAGAAGAGGATGCCGAAAATGTATTGTAGGTTAAATTCTTTGTAAACACCATTGGTTTGGGTGGCTACGACATCGTTTAAGCCAGTGGCTGCTCCAATAGCACCGAAAAGAGAATTGAACAAGAAGACAAAAGCCATAAAAGCGATGAGCATGGCACCTACATTGACGGCCAGTTTCAAGCCTTCGGTCGTACCATTGGTCAAAGCATCTAGTACATTATTTCCTGCTTCGTCCTTGGGGATGTCGATATTATTATCCAATTTATCATGTTCTGTTTCAGGGAATAAAATCTTAGCGGCTACGATGGCTGCTGGTGCGGAGATAATAGAAGCGGTCAATAAATGCATACCAAATCGCGCAGCTTCGGCGTCATCACCACCTCCCAAGATGCCCATGTAAGCACCGAATACTCCACCAGCAATGGTCGCCATACCTCCTGTCATCAAGCAAAGAATCTCTGAGCGCGTCATTTTTTCCAAGTAAGGCTTTACGACAAGCGGTGCTTCTGTTTGACCAATAAAAACATTAGCTGCTGCTGCCAAACTCTCTGCTCCTGAAAGCTTTAGCGTTTTTTGCATAAGCCAAGCGAAGCCGTAAACCACGCGTTGTAGTATTCCTAAATAATAGAGTAGGGAAGACAAGGCGGAAAAGAAGACAATAGTAGGTAAAACAAAGAAAGCAAATCCATACCCACCTCCAGGAATCGCTAGATCGCCAAAGAGAAACTTAGCAGATTCTTCCGTAGCATTGATCATAATGACAAAGAAATCAACGACATATTGGAATATGTCACGCACAAAACTAACTTTTAATAAAAGAACGGCTAAAACGATTTGTAGCAACATCCCTTTTACAACAAGTTGCCAATCAATGGCTTTTCTATTCGTACTAAAGGCATAAGTGATGGCCAACATCGCCACAATTCCAAGCACGCCACGACCTACATTCATTAAAAGAGTTTCCATGATTTACGCTGATTTTGAATGAAGTTGTCTAAAGTTTTCTGCTGTAACCGAGCGGAAAGGCTTGTGGTTACTGACGAAGCTCATTTTTCTTTGCGTAGCCATAGCTACGGAAAGAAAAATAGCTGAAATTCAGTAGCCGCAATGCTTTTCGCGTAGGTAAGCAAGGAAACTTTAGACAACTTCAATATCTTTAGAGACAATAATGCGTAAAATTAATCATTTTTTGGACTTAGGCAAAAAAAAGTTGTAGGTTGGGAAGGAGAAACCTAATGGCACAGCCATTTAGCACGCCTTGTGGCAAACTTTACTAAGAATCGCTTACTTCTCTCTAGGAAAAGTCAGATAAAACGTAGTGCCGACACCCTCTTCCGATTCAAACTTAATAGTTCCGCCATTATTTTCCACAATTTTTTTGCAAATGGCTAGGCCTACGCCTGTACCTTGATATTTTCGATGAGCAGCGCATCTACGAAAAATGCCGAACACCTTATCTTGCTCATTTTTAGGTATACCGATGCCGTTATCTTTTACAGCTATTAGCCAATGGCCGTTTTGCTGTATACAGTTTATGTCGATTTTATTTTTCTTTTGCTTGATATTTTATGGCATTATCCATTAAATTTTGGAATAATTGACTGATTTGTATGTAGTTGACCGTGAGACTCGGTAGCTCATTTTTTACTTCAATGATGGCATTAGATTCCTTGATTTTTGCATAAAGACCTAGCTGAACATCATTTACGATTTGTCCTAGGCTTTGACTTTCCTTATCCAGATTTTTATAGCCAATACGAGCATATTTAATTAGGCTTTTGACGAGTTGGTCTAGGCGAGATGCACTGTCTGTGCATAACTTCATGAATTCCAGACTTTCGTTGTCAAGGTTTTCCTTATTTCGTTGGTACAGTAAGTGCAAGAAACTGTTAATCGTTCGTAGAGGTTCCTTGAGATCATGGGCTACGATGTTGGCGAATTCTTCTAGTGCTTTGTTGGTTTTTACTAATTGCTTGTTGGCTTCGTCAAGTTTAGCATTCATGCGTTCGACCTCCTTACGTTGAAAATACATTTGGATAAATGCATTAACCTTAGCCCTAGTAATGTTTGGATTTAGAGGTTTGAATAAATAATCTACAGCGCCCTCCGTATACCCCTGCATAATATCGTTAGGTTGAAAGCGGCTAGCGGTCACAAAAATGATAGGCGTTTGTTTCGTTTTTTTGTGTGTTTTTAGGATGTTCGCCAGTTCAAAACCATCCATATCAGGCATATGTACATCAAGCAACATTAGCGCAAACTCATGTTGCAGCGCTAATTTTAGGGCTTGGTCACCTGAATTGGCGGAATAGAATAGGCAATCTTCTCGCTCTAGTAAGGTTTCTAGAGCAACTAGATTTGCCTGTTTATCATCGACAAGTAGTATTTTTGCTTTAGGTGTATTCATTGGATTAGATGAGGTATGTAATTGAGGATGTAAAAAATAGGGCGTAAGTTTTCATTTGGATTCGGTTGGTCTGTTTTTAATAGTTCGAAACACTTATAGTAATTGATTCAAAACCGAGAAAAAAGTATCGACATTAATAGGTTTAGAGATATAATCAGAAGCACCGACAGCGATACATTTTGCTCGATCTCCTTTCATGGCTTTAGCCGTTAGTGCTAGGATTGGTAAATCCTGATAAGCCTCCATTTTTCGGATAGCTTTGATAGCTTCATAACCATTAAGAATAGGCATCATAATATCCATGAGAATTAAATCTACTGTTGGATTCTCTTGCAATTTCTCTAAAGCTTCCTTCCCATTCGTAGCAATTAGAATTTGAGTTTCATAATGCTCCAACAAACTATCTAAGGCAAATACATTTCGCATTTCGTCATCGACAATTAGAATCACTTTATCTTTTAGTTTATGTTTGAGTTCATCTTGCTTTTGCTTAGGCGAGACTTGATTTTTTGGAACGGTGGGTTCGGGGGTTTCTTGTAATTGTAGTGGAGGGAGATCGTTGTCGGTACCTTTTATAAAATTGAGGTTTGGGTAGTTCTTTTTTGCTTGGATAAAATCATCTTCATGCGCAGAAATAAGGCTAACGTTCACTTTCTTTGTCAAAGTCTCAATTTCATTTACGGTATCAAGGAGCTTTGGTATTAAGTTGACATTTAGACCCTTATTGGCAATGACGATTTGTTGGAAACGTTCGATTCTTAAGGTCGTGATGGCATTGGGTATATTCTCGCAGTACAGGATATTGGAAAAACTAGATTGAAGCTTTTGGTAGTACCAAGGAAATTCTTCTGAAGCACCACAAACCAGAAGGCATTGCGTCTCTGCAAAAGGATGATCCTTAATCAAAGAAAAAGCCTTTTCTAAATCCTCTATTTTAGTCGGTTTTATATTGTAAGTTACGGCTCCCAGATCCATACCCTCCTGAATTTTGTCTACTACGGAGAAAATATGGACAGGAATAGCGGCAGTATCCTCGTTCGATTTGAGCTCTTTCAAGACGGTCCAGCCATCCACAAACGGAAGTTGGATATCCAAGAAAACGGCGGTAGGTAAATATTTTTTGGTCAATTTTAAACCATGATCGCCCCTAGTAGTAAGTATCGTCTTAAATCCTTTAGAATGTGCAAAATCTTTTAAAATTTTTGCAAATCGGACATCATCTTCTATGATAAGCAAGACAAAATCACTCGGTTGTAGATTGTAGCGATCATCCGTTATTTCGGTATCGTTTTTCTCTTCTACAACGTCGGAGCCCATCATTTCTTCGGGTTCTTCCATAGCAGATTCTAAGTGAAAAGGGAGCATAAAGGAAAATGTACTGCCTTTATTTACCTCGCTAGCTACCGAAATACCGCCTCCTAGCAGTGTAGTCAGTTCTCTACAGATACTAAGGCCAAGTCCCGTTCCTCCATATTTGCGACTCGTAGAACCATCGGCTTGTTGGAAAG
The DNA here is from genome assembly GCA_020631545.1 of Saprospiraceae bacterium. Lineage (GTDB taxonomy): Bacteria > Bacteroidota > Bacteroidia > Chitinophagales > Saprospiraceae > JAHDHB01. The sequence continues at coordinate 4,309 of JAHDHB010000500.1, forward strand.
CCTCAAATATTAAGCTCAGTTTTTCTTTAGGAATACCGATGCCGGAATCTATGACCGAAAATTGGATACAATCTTTTGCCTTCTTTTTTGTGCATTTTCGTTGTGCATCAGGAAGTAATCTATTGATGTTTACCCTTACTTTACCATTTGCCTCCGTAAACTTAAAAGCATTAGACAGTAAATTCCGTAAGATTTGCATGAGTTTCATCTTATCCGAATAAATGCTGTTGGGCAAACCGTCTTCTATATCTATGGTTAGATCGATTTTATGTTCTCTAGCTATTTCAAAAAAACCGTCCATTAAGCTCATTTTAATGTCAAAGAGCGGAATTTCTTCTAGTACAATATTTACTTGGCCTGCTTCAATCTTTGCAAGGTCAAGAATTTCGTTAATAAGCGAGAGTAAATCTTGGCCAGAACCTTGAATAATATTAGCATATTCTACTTGTTTATTCGTTAAATTATTCATTTTGTTTTCGCTCAACATTCTAGCTAGGATAAGAATGCTGTTCAGCGGTGTGCGGAGTTCATGCGACATATTGGCTAGGAACTCGCTTTTGTATTTGTTCGCTTCTTTTAGTTCTTTTAATTTGTTTTGTAGTTGATTATGAAGTTTTTGTAGCTCTTCGTTCTTATCTTTTACAAGCCTGTTTTGATGCTCTAGCTCTTTAGTTCTGTCTGCTACTTGTTCTTCTAGTGATTCATTGATGGATTTCAATTGTTCGTTTAGGGCAAACAATTCTCGTGACTTTTCCTCAATGATAAGCTCGGCATTTTTGCGAGAAGCCCGTTCGCGCTTCAATATCCGTTTTATAGCTTCTACTGATTCCATAGTTTATTATTATTGTTGAAGTATTATTTCTTGGCTTACTTTTTTATTCGCGGAGGGCGCTTGGATAATG
>JAHDHB010000501.1 GCA_020631545.1 Saprospiraceae bacterium
ATCCCGATAGCTATCGCGGATCACTCCTAATTCGTAATTCCTCACTCGTAATTCATAATTCGTATCCCGATAGCTATCGCGGATCGCTCCTAATTCAACATGCAAGAAAATACTATCATATTTCTCCTAGAAGCTAGCTATCGTCCTTGGGTGATCGGTGCTGTGTTCTTAACTTGGGTTGGATTGATTGGAACGATGTATCGGAGTCCCATTTCTAGAAAATGGTTTCGGGGTATCATGCTTTCTATAGCTTTGTTTTGTTTGTTATTAGCGGGGTTACGACCTGCACAGATGAAAAGAGAAGCTGCACGAAAGGTCATTTATTTAACGGAAAATTATCCGGTAGAAATAGTGGATAGTTTGACCCAATTATTTCCTAAAGCAGCCCTATTTTCTTCAACGAATGCACTTGATTTGCCCTACCAAGTCACCCAAATCCCTGATGTTTCTACCATTTTGAATAGTATTCCACAATTGGAAGAACTACACATCCTAGGAGATGGTTTAAAGGAGGACGAATTCGAACCGCTTCAAGAACGAAAAGTGTTTTTTCATTTAAATGCACTGCCGGAAGGCGTTATCCAAATTGGTTACCCACAAATTACCCAATTGGGTAATGCATTGATATTTAAGGGTTCCATTAATAAAAACAATACGGAGAAATGGACAGTATCCATAGAAGGGACAGGGACTGTCTTGGCTTCCACAACGATTGATAAGGCAGGAGAAATTCCATTTGAGCTTAAATTTACGCCCAAATCAGCCGGACGCTTCTTGTATTCTTTGAAGATAAAAAATGATCAGGATACGATAATCCAAGCCGATCAAATTCCAGTGGTGGTCACTCCCTTGGCTGATTATCGCATATTGATAGTTCAAGCAACGCCTTCTTTTGAAACAAAATACTTAAAAAATTTGCTTGCCAAAGATGGTCGTACCGTAGCCGTCAGAAGTCGAGTTTCCAAGGGAAAATTCAAGACTGATTTTATCAATAGTGAGGAAATTGACTTAGCTAAAATCAATTCGTCGGTCTTAAAAAACTTTGAATTATTGGTTATGGATCAAGCGGCCATTGGCTTTTTAGCGGCAGAAGAACGTCAAACCTTGAAAAAAGCGATTCAAAATGGTTTAGGCTTTTTGCTTTTAGCCGACGCAAGCACTCTAAAATCTGATAATCAATTTTTAACAAAACAAATTTCACTTAAAAAAACGCTTTCAAAATCAACAACTTGGCCCTTCGTAACGGAGGGAGGAGTGGAAAATATTTCGCTGTCTACTCTCCCCTATTCCATTATGAACAACCAAGGTTTTTATCCTGTCATCGAAGCCTCGGGAAATATTTATGCGGCTTATAAGAGGCAGGATGCTGGACGTGTGTTGGTTTCCCTGCTTGATAAAACCTACCTTTTGCAACTAAATAGCCAATCGGAGGCTTATCGAAGTTTATGGATGACCTTGTTGAATGCTTGCTTGGCTCCTGAGTGGTTTGCAAATGATTGGATTTTGGAAGAACCTTTGTTAGCTTATGTTCGTCATCCTTTCACTATAAAACTGATAACGGAAGAGCAATCCCCTAGTATTTTCCTGTCTTTCGAAGAGCGTAATATTGGCCATCTCCCTGCTTTTCAGCACCCAACTTATCAGGAAGAATGGGAATCAGTGATATGGTCAACGAATACAGGATGGCATTCCGTGGCTACAAAACGACATCCCCAAGAACGGAAATGGGTATTTATTCAAGATAAAACGGCTTGGAAAAGTTTAAGTCGTGCTAAAAGAATACAAGCAAATAAACGATGGTTCAGCAAGCATCAACCTGCTGTTTATCAACCTCCTCTCCTTGCTGTAAATCAGCAGAAGGCTTTTCCGCTTTGGTGGTTTTATCTAGGATTTTTGATGGCCTTGGGGCTTTTGTGGGTAGAGGAGAAGTGGTAGGAAGATAGCCACAATATTTTTTCCTTCCTCTAATATATAGATTTATTCCAAATCGATTAATGAAGCTAATTCAACTTTAATTCCCTCAATAAGTTCAATTTCTTTTGACCAACTTAGAAGCTGCCAATTTTCAAGTTTTTCTGCGATCATGATTTTCTCTGAATCGGTAAAAATCCAAATGACACGTTCTACCCCAAAAGTCAAGAGTTCATCCGTTTTTTTGTAAAAGTACCCCAAGGAATCTTTAATATCTTCTAATTCAGCCTTAGTATCTATTTCAATAACAACTTTTGGTGGAACATTTAAATATTTATTATTTTTCTCAATTCCTTTTAATTTTTCTGTTTCTAGAATCGCAATGTCGGCGGCACGCCATCCCTTATCTTTAAATTGTAATCCTACTTCATTGGTCAAGACTTGATACTTTTCACTCAAATTTGACATTAAGAAATAGACTAATTTGGTAATGATAAACGATTGTAAATAGCGACTCCCCGTTAGTTCTTCTAATTGTTTTTCTCCTTTTAAATAGTCTTTACCCCTTATAGTAAAGTGGTTTTCCATCAACCATCTCGTAAATTAAACTTTCGGGAATATTTTGTGCGCTACTCGTCATTTCTGGATATTTATTACAGGAATACCATTCTCAAAATTAAGGTTTTATCTTAACATTGTCAATTCTATCCCAGTTTACTTAGGAAATGAGTTTTACCCTAGTGGCACTGCTCAGAAGTATTTTCGACAAGGTATAAAAACAGAAAACCTCCCAAAATTGCACTTCTTTGAGAGGTCTGGGAGGTGTTGATGCCTCAAATATAGCAATATTTATGATAAAAATCAATAGCCCTACCTTTTCTTGGCAGATCTACATTGTGAGAGAAGTCACAATGAAAAAAAGGTGATTAAGGGGGCAACCATAAAGGTGTGCCCCTACGGGTTTCAGTGTTGAGGTAATCTCTACGTCTTTAAAAATGAAGTGCTAATTTTTTGTAGATAGCGCTCTTAAAACTAAGACCTAATTCCTGAGTAGGGGCATACCTTTATGGTTCCTCTAGTGGAAGAAGGAGTGTATTCTCCTATCTAAAATCCCCTACTCTGCAATCTTCTAGCTTTCACGCTAGCATTAAATTCTTCCAAGACCTTTTTTCTTACCTTCTCTAATTCCTCTTGGCGCATAGTATAGTCAGGTACTAGTGTCTTTTTTTCTGGAAAATCTTCAATATACAAGGCTTGAGAAGGGAAGGCAAAACGGACGCCCATGCCTTCGGCCAAGCGCAAAACACCTCTAAGCAAATCTTCGGTAGAGGTCAACTGTCGCCCCCAGCTATCCACTTTAAAGTAAGTGACAATCAGAATGTTAATAGAGGAAGCGCCAAGACTGTTTAGGTGAACGACAGAACGGTCGTTTATCGTTTCTGGATGCGCTTTGATGAGTTCTTTTAAGGCATCGCTGAAAGCATCAATGAGGTCGGGAGGCGTATCGTAAGTTACGCCTAGTTCGAGATTGTAGCGTCTTGCGGTTCGTTCTCCTACATTGTTAATCACTAAATTGGCTAATTCTCCATTTGGAATACTGTACATGGAGGTGTCGACTGCTCGCACCCGCGTTGAGCGAAAGCCTACCTCTTCTACCGTTCCTTGTAAATCACCTGCTATGATGAAATCACCGATTTTAAAGGGTTGATCAATGAAAATCATGACCGAACCAATTAAGTTTTTGACGGTGTCTTGGGCTGCTAGTGCCATCGCCAAACCACCGATAGAAATACCTGCAATCAAAGCGGTGACATTGACTTCTAGTAGACCTAAGACTCTAATGATAGCCGTAAAAACGACTACAATTTGAAGAAATCTATAAATAATGGGTAATATTTGATCGTCCATCTTATTGCGCGTAGCGAAAACGACTTTTCGCAAAAAGACCATGAGCAAATCTATGATACGAAGTAGCAAGTAGGCCGCAAAAATAACAAAAGCAATGTTCAATCCTGTATGTAAGGTCGTCGCAAAACCAATGGGAAGCAAAAGAATGGGCAATAAACGAATAACTAGCCAAGTCGTAAAGACTAAACTAGCACCACGAGCTATATTGTGCAATAAATGAGTGTCCGCACCTTGTAGATGATTCTTCCCTAATCGTGAATTGGTAAAACGACTGAGGAAAGGTTTTAGCAAACGCGTGAAGAGTAGGTAAATAACTAAGGCAAAGATAAGTAGAAATAAAAGACCTAAATATTGCCAAAGCGCTATTCCTAACACTTCTTGCTGTCCCATCGCAGGCATTATACTGAGCAAGACATCGCTTCCCCAAGGGTAAACAGATTTATGAATCTTTGCTATTTTTGCGATGGTTTCCTTGGAATAATACCATTTTCCATCCAATTTTTCCAAGTAAACTTCGGGAAGTTCTTTAGGAAAAAGGACATATATAGAACGCTTGGTTAAGCTATCAATATAGTTTTCCTGATCGGGTAGTTTGCTTAAACTAATGTGCAATCGCTTGCCATCCAATACCTGCTTGATTTGTATGGCCAGTTTTTTAGCTTTTTCCTTGTCTGCCACGCCATGAATCGGCAAAGCTGCTTTACTAGGCTCGTAGCTATCTGCTTGTAGGTAATGTGTATGCAGCCATACGGAATGGTAGGGCGAGGCTAAACTTGTAGGAGGTATATTCTCTTGTGCTGTGGACTGAAATCCTAGAAAAACTAAGAAAACGAGGGATAAGGCTTGACGAAAAAAGGTATTGTTGGTGGTCATTGGAATGCTTGCAATTTGATGTTTGGTGTCTACAAATATACTAGAGATTTAGCAGGAATCATTTTTTATTGGAAGATTTTATGGAGTATCTTTTGGACATAGGACTCAAGATGGCTGCGATATTAGTTAAGCTTCTGGGCATAATCTTCTACGTTTTTTGTACAGAAAATGAAATTTGGTCTTATCGTTTTGGCGATTTTTAACCATATAAGACTTATAAGAAGATTTAAGCATAACGTGACGTACTAGACGTAAAAGACTTATAAGGAGGTCTGCGACCTTTCTAAGACACATAAGCTAAACGCTTTTTCTTGGTTCTAGCTATACTAGCTTAGGAATTATCGTATTGGCGAGAATTGAGCGTGAAAAACGTAAACATCATCTCCGTTATAGTCCTTTTGGTGCCGAATATGAGATTGGTACTCCTTAGCCTAATCAAGCGAAGCCAGAACCAAGAAGAGCAAACAAAAATCTTAAGAGCTATCCACGCGGCACGTCTGCGGGAGGCTAT
>JAHDHB010000015.1:0-5483 GCA_020631545.1 Saprospiraceae bacterium
AGAACGCGAATTCTACATCAAAATGACTAAAAAATATGGCTGGACAAAAAACATCTTAATTCATCAAATAAAAAATAAGAGTTACGAAAAATACCTACTAAATCAGACCAATTTTGATGAAACGTTACCAGAAGAATATAGGCATCAGGCAAAATTAGCTATTAAGGATGAATATACTTTTGATTTTTTGGGCTTGACAGAGGTGCATAGCGAATATGAATTGGAACAAGCGCTGCTTCGTAATATCCGTTCTTTTATAGTAGAAATGGGAGGTGACATTTATAGGTAATCAATACAAAGTAAAAGTAGGGGAAAGAGATTTTGCTATTGATTTATTGTTGTTTCATCGTCCTTTACAATGTCTAATCGCAATAGATTTGAAAATTGGAGAGTTTGAGCCTGAACACAAAGGTAAAATGGAATTTTATTTAACAACATTAAATGAAGATGTAAAGTTGCCTCATGAGAATGATGCTATTGGTATTATCATTTGTAAATCAAAAGATAAAACAGTTGTTGAATATGCCTTAAAAAGTACCGCGCAACCTATTGGTGTGGCTACTTATTCTATAAGTCCAAATCTTCCTCAAGATTATGCAAAATATTTACCGTCCGAAGCAGCGATAAAAGAACAGTTAAAATATCTTAATTGGAAGTAAACGGCTGATTAGTAGATTGTAGCGTGCTTGGTGTTTTTTCTGGGCTAAAACTCTCACCAGCGGTGAGAGTTTTGAATTTAGCTAATGAGGTGTTGAGCAATTTACGCTCCTCGTTCAAAAAATCCGTATATTCGCCCAGCAAATCCCAATATTCATGAATATCAACGACAAAGACCAGCAGATCATCAAGGGCATTAAAGCAGGCGGATTAGAACGACAGCGTTGGGAAGGAATTTTGTTCAAAGAATACCAATACTTTGTTGCGCAGTCCAAACACAAATTGGATAAAGATACCTTGAAATATACTTATGCCGATGCCGTAATGGTGTTGATTCAACACATTCTGAGTGAGCAGTTTCGAGGAGAAGCTGCTATGAAAACCTACCTACACCGCATTTTTAACAATAAATGTGTTGATGCCATCCGAAAAAAAACGACTAATAAAGTAAAGAGACACGATACCGATTGGATTGGTGATTGGACGCACCTCTCGAGTCGTGCCAATAGTGTACTAAAGAACCTGATTAACCAAGAAATGGTGGAAGACTTAGCAGAAGGACTAGGAAAACTAGGGGAGCGTTGTAAGAAATTGATTTTATTATCCGCTAAAGGTTTTAACAGTAAGGAGTTAGCAGAGATGTTTAGTTACAAAAGCGCACAGGCAGTTAGAGTGATTAAGAACAGGTGTATGAAAAAATGGAAAGAGATTAAGTATTTTGGAGAATTGAAGATGGAGGATGGCGAATGATTTGCCCTTGACTCGTGGTACTGCTCAGAAATACTGGACAGTTTATGCGGTCTTATTTCTTCCCGATAGCTAGCTATCGGGATACAGCGTTAAAAATTGTCTTCGTTAGCTACGGCTAGGGGCGAAATTTTTGCCTCGTCTGACAATAAATAAGCCTCGCCTAAACCATCCATTATTTCTGAGCTGTACCACTAGTGGCCTCAATTAAGAGACATCAATTATGAATGAATCAGAACTATACGAAATAGCGGAACGTTACTTGTCGGGCGAACTGGAGGATGCGGAACGCGATCAAGTGGATGATCGTCTAGAACAAGACGATGCGTTTAGTCAGGACTTTGCTAAGTACCTCGTCATGAAACAACTCGCTAAGGAGGCAGCGGAGGAGGAGTGGCGAAAAGATTTGCTTTTGCATTACGATGAGGAAGATTCACAAGGTGTTAGAAAAACTGTTAGTATAAAGCGATGGCGTTGGCTTTCTGCCGTTGCGGCCATTTTGCTACTAGGCGTTATTGCCTATTTATTTAGACCACAGCCTCCTCGATCCCCATTTGCGGAAGAAGTGAGTCAAGTGTATAAAGAGAAAATCTATGACCAGAAAGAACGCTCTTCTAGTGACAAATATATTGAATTTTTCAAAAACAACCATCTCGAAAAAGCCTTAGTCGAAGCCCAAAAACAAGAAGAAGCGGCCAATCTCGGTGATAAACCAACATGGATAGAGCGCCAAGGGTTTTGCTATTGGGCACAAGGCGAATGGCAGAAAGCACTAGTCGTTTTCCAAAAATTAGAAGAAAATAAAGTCTACCTCCCTGAATCAAATCCTGCTAAATGGTACCAAGCCTTAACCTATTTAGGTATGGGCGAAATGGAAAAATGCAAAGATCGTCTAAATGAATTGATAAATTCCCCCAAACACGATTTCCAATCAGACGCTAGACGTTTGTTAGGGAAAATTTGATGAATGAATTTTGGAGTGGTCGTTCATTCGCTAAAATAATTTTCCATTTCAAAAAAATCTCCCACAAATTCCCACAATTCACAAAATGACCCACTTTCTCCCACTTTGGGTTGAAAAATAGAGAAAACGCCTTTTTCTCTAGGTATTTCCATTCCTGTTAATAACTTTTCAAACAATTTTTACGACATATCTAAAATATGGGTGTGGTCAATTTTTTTAAGATAATTTTTTATCAGTAAACTATGTATCTTTTTTGCGAAACTCAATGAGCTTTGAAACTGTTTTGATGACGAATAAAAACAAATTAGGTTGAAAAGTATCAACGAATTGTTTTGTGTCTTTTTTGGATAAAAAAAATGGGAAAAAAAGTGGGAAAAAGTGGCAATTTGTGGATAATATTCATACTTTTGACACACGGCGAGTGGAAAAGGAGAGAAGTTCGACGCTTTTAGCCTTCCACTCATTAATCCCTAATATTAATTAATGCAACAGTTTTTAGGCGAATTTGAGTGTAAAGTGGACGCTAAGGGCCGCTTGAAACTCCCTTCTGTCCTCATCCGGCAGTTAGAAGGAGAACAGCACGCCTTTGTTGTAAATCGGGGATTTGAAAAATGCATGGTGTTGTATCCCAAAAAAGTTTGGGACAAGATTTCTGGAGAAATCAATCAACTCAACATGTACGTCAAGAAAAACAGGGATTTTGCGCGTTATTTCTATCGTGGAGCTACGGAATTGGCTTTGGATAGTTCGGATAGACTCAATCTGCCCAAGCGTTTGTTGCAATATGCAGGGGTTGAAAAAGAGTTAATCGTTTTTGCTTACTACAACCGCATAGAGCTTTGGTCTACTGAACAATACGACCAATTACTAGAAGCTGAACCTACGGATTTTGCTGACTTAGCAGAAGACGTTATGGGCGGTATAAACGAACCAGGAATCGATGGACTATCATAAACCAGTTATGCTTGAAGAATGCCTTGACGCCTTGAATATCAAGGAAGATGGTGTCTATGTCGATGTCACCTATGGTGGTGGTGGTCACTCCAAAGCGATTTTGGAACGACTAGGAAAAAACGGCAAACTTATCGCTTTTGATCAAGACGAAGATGCCAAAGATAATTTGATTGAGGATGAACGGTTGATTTTCGTAGAAAATAACTTTCGCTTTCTCAAAAATTACTTGCGACTATATGGTATTAAGGAGGTAGATGGCATCCTAGGAGATTTGGGGATTTCTTCTCATCAAATCAATGTGGCAGAACGTGGGTTCTCCTATCGTTTCGACGCAGATTTGGACATGAGAATGGATAGAGAAAGCGATTTCTCTGCCCAAAATGTGGTCAATGAGTATTCAGAACAAGCACTTCAAAATCTTCTAAGCGAATATGGAGAAGTGAGGAATGCTAAAACCTTGGCCAATGCCATCGCTCAAGCACGCAATGCTCGAAAAATCAGGACGATAAAAGATTTTATGAATGCGGTGGAACCGAAGATTAGAGGAAATCGAAATCGTTACTTAGCACAAGTTTTTCAAGCTATTCGTATAGAAGTGAATGACGAAATGGGCGCTTTGAAGGCGTTTCTTGAACAAGCACTCCAAGCCTTAAAACCACAAGGACGATTAGTCATTATGTCTTACCATTCTTTGGAAGACCGTTTGACTAAAAACTTTATGAAGAAAGGCAATTTTGGAAGAGATTTTATCCAAGATGACTACGGAAAAATCTATCGCCCCTTCAAAGTATTGACGAAGAAAGCCATAGAAGCCAGTGCAGCAGAATTGAAGCAAAACCCTAGAGCAAGAAGCGCAAAATTAAGGGTTGCAGAGAAAGCAGAAAGCTTAGCGAAAAACGATTATAGTAGAGAGTAGAGGGTAGAGAGTAGAGAGATTCTTTCGTCATAGCCCTTTGATTTTCTGAAGGAAAATCGAAAAGTCTTTCTACGCTCTACTAGAATAACGTAAGGAGATGCACGCTAAAAAAACTCTTAATTCGTAATTCCTAATTCGTAATTCAATAAATGAAAAATGATTTCCCCATAGAGCATGAATTTTCCTTAGAGCATGTCTTCCATTTAGGTGAAGAGGCGCCGATAAAAAAGGAAGAAATGCCACGGCAAGGAGACGCGGCCCTAGAATCTGTTAAAGAACGGATGGAAGAAAGAGGACTAGGGGAGGAAAGTGTGGAAGAAGAGCAGGTGGTAAAACCTAAACGTAGGAGAAGACGAAGAAATAAGTCCATGCGCTATACCAGTACCTTGTTACTGATTAAGAATCTTCCGTACATCTTTTTCCTTGGTTTTTTGGCCATTCTCTACATTGCGAATGCCCATTATGCAGAGAAAAAAGTACGACAAATTCAGGTTCTTCAAAAGGAACTTAAGGAGCAACGATGGCGCTATATGTCTATGAAATCGGACTTAATGTACAAGAGCAAGCAAGTAGAAGTGGCGAAAATGGTAAAGTCCATTGGTCTTAAAGAATTGACCAACAAGCCCAAGAAAATTACCTTGAAGTAAATTGGTGAATAGTCACCATTAACTTATACTCGGCTTTCATTTTTAAGGAGTTATTTGACCGACTATCTTATAACTCCAACTATTAACACGCATCGGTCTGTATTTCCGGTTTCGTGGATTCGCACCCTACGAACTTAAGAGGAAAACAAGCATTTCGTTGTCGCGACGAAGCTATAGGAATGACACCTAAGTTCTACAAAGCGAAACCGGAATACAGATTTTTTTGAAAAGTGGAGGAGGATGTTGATTTATTTTGAAAATATTGAAAAAGGTAAGGTTGGAGAACGGATTGAGACATACTCACTCCCACTCCCCAACTCACACCCAATATATAGGGTTTCGCTGTGAGAGCCACACGCACTCACACACTCAAACCCACACACAATATATATGGTTTCGCAGTGAGAGTCACACACACACTCTCTCTCAAACCCACACACAATAAAGCCCTAACCCAAACAATTAAAAAGGAGGACAATAGTTCTCTAGCGCCCTAACCCAGACTTATTCATCCAGTAGAAGAGTAAGAACTAAGGTAGAAGGCAGCGATTCGCGTTGACCTTCTTCCTTTTTCTTTTTACCCTTGTTTGGTGTGAGA
>JAHDHB010000015.1:5493-15168 GCA_020631545.1 Saprospiraceae bacterium
TGATTTACGTCGAACTAAAAACGCAGCGAAGCGGAGTGCGTGTGGCTGAGGGATAGAAGCGGTATGCGCGGACGATAGGAGCACATAATAGCGGATAGCCCGACCACGAGCGTTAGCGATGTGGGCAGCTCCTAGGGAAATTAGACGTAAAGATTGAGGTAGGAATTGGTTGATTTTGAAATCGATTTTTTATAAATAAACAGGAATAAAACGAAAGACTTCGATAAGATGATACTTTCCTCTTTTGTTCTAAATGATTGAAATATAAAAGAGTAGTTAGCTGGAAACTTGAAGTTGACAGCGAACAGTAACGGGATGGATGTAAAAAAGCAAATATTATGGCGGATTTATTTGGTGATGCTGCTCATTTCCCTTTTTGCCTGTTCTATTTTTATGAAAGCCGTAAAAATACAGGTGATTGAAGGAGAGAAATGGCGGGCAAAAGCAGATAGCCTTTACCTTGATTATCGGCCTGTAAATGCCGAAAGGGGGAATATTTTTGCTAGTGATGGTAGTCTTCTAGCAACCTCACTTCCTATGTTCGAGCTTCGGATGGATACTAGGGCTACGGGAATGACGGATGATATTTTTTATGATAATGTAGATTCGCTATCGCGATGCTTGGCGTCTTTGGAAGGGAGTCCTTATACCTACGGAGGGTATCGGGATCGCTTGTTGAAAGCGAAGAAGAACGGGGAGCGATACATGTTGATTCAGAAAAATGTCACGTATCCTGAATTGCAAGAAATTAAAAAATTTCCGCTCTTTCGCTTGGGGCGATACACGGGGGGATTGATTGTGGAGAAGCGAAGCAAGCGAAGGAAGCCTTTCAAGATGTTGGCGCATCGAACGATTGGGTATGTGCGAGAAAATGCAAAGTCGGTTGGGTTAGAAGGTGCTTTTAATCAGCTGCTTGCAGGAGAACAAGGGCAAAGGCTCATGCAGCGAATATCGGGGAGCACGTGGATTCCTGTCAATGATTTGACAGAGATTGAACCCAAAAATGGGCAAGACATTGTAACGACGATTGATGTCAATATACAAGACGTGACCGAAAATGCTTTAAAGAAAGCGCTTATCAAGCACAACGCCAAGCATGGCTGTGCGGTGGTCATGGAAGTTAAAACAGGAAAAATCAGAGCCATTGCCAACATCGGCAAAACTGAAGAGGGTTCCCTTTGGGAGAACTATAATTATGCAGTAGGAGCCAGCACCGAGCCTGGCTCCACTTTTAAACTGGCTGCAATGATGGCTCTTTTGGAAGATAAATTGGTTCGCTTAGAGGATTCTGTAGACCTCTTCAAGGGACAAATGGAATTTGCGGGGGAGATGATGGAAGATGCTACGTATCATGCCTTAGAGAGGGCTACTGTCAAAAAAGTATTTGAGATTTCTTCGAATGTAGGGATAGCGAGCCTAGTGCATCAGCACTATAAAAAAACAGGAAATGCCGCTGACTTTATCCAGCATCTAAAAGATTTTAGATTGCACCAAATGACGGGCATTGAAATCGAAGGTGAAGGAGAACCTTATATAAAGGAAGCCTTTCAGGATGATTGGAGTCATATTACATTGCCTTGGATGTCAACGGGATATGAAGTTAGGGTTACGCCATTGCAATTGTTGACTTTTTATAATGCTGTAGCGAATAATGGCCGTATGATGAAGCCTTATCTCGTAGAAGAGGTGCAAGAGGTTGGTGTACCATTACAAGTATTCAAGCCAACGGTTTTGAAGAGAAGCATCGCCAGTTATCGCACTATCCAGCAAGCAAAGGCGTTGTTGGAAGCGGTGGTCGAAACAGGTACGGCTAAGCATATTAAATTTGATGGGTTTAAAGTAGCAGGGAAAACAGGGACAGTCATTACGAATTATCGTACGGGTATGCCCGACAATCAAAAGAAGTATCAAGCCTCTTTTGCTGGTTTTTTTCCTGCCGACAATCCGGCATATTCTTGCATCGTTGTTATCAATAACCCGGTGGAGAAAGGATATTATGGTGCGACGGTGGCGGCACCTGTTTTTCGAGAGATAGCAGGAAAATGTTATGCCACGCATACAGCCGCCCACCAAGCCATAAATACGATCAAAAAACCGAATTTGATAGCGCAAAAATTGCCGAGTGAAAAGGTTGGCAATAAGCAAGATTTCAAGGAAATAATGACGTATTTGGATTTGCCAAATAAGGAAAAAACAAAGGCGGACTGGGCAGTATTGACTACGGCCAAAGACACCGTCCAAGTGGAGAGAAGGCGATTTATTCCTAAAAAAGTTCCCGATGTTACTGGGATGGGACTAAAGGATGCCTTATTTTTATTGGGTAACGAGGGGCTAAAGGTAAAAACCAAGGGAAGCGGCACTATCTACCGCCAATCCTTGATTCCAGGCACAGCCACGAAAGGACAAACCATTTATTTGGACTTAAAATAAAGGCGCGTTCAAGCGATAACTCGTAATTCTTAATTCGTCATTCGTAATTCTAAAAATCGTTGAAAAAACTAAATGACATATTAAAAGGCATCAAAATTCTAAAAACGGTAAGGCTTGAAGACCTTTCCGTTAGCGCTATAGAATTTGACTCTCGAAAAGTTGGGAAAGGATGCCTCTTTGTAGCTATAAAAGGATTGACTGTAGATGGTCACCGTTTTATAGATAAAGCGATTAGCGCAGGGGCGCAATGCATTGTTGTAGAAGAAATGCCCGAAAAACTAGCTGAAAAGGTATGCTATATAAAGGTAGCCTCTAGTACAGAAGCGCTAGGCCATTTGGCAGCTAATTTCTACGATAATCCGTCGAAGAAGTTAAAGCTAGTGGGAATAACGGGAACCAACGGGAAGACGACAAGCGTCACGCTTTTACATCGTTTATTCCTCAATTTGGGGTATAACGTTGGGCTTCTATCGACCATTGAGAATAAGATCATGGATGAAGTCATTCCGGCATCTTATACAACGCCTGATCCTGTAGAACTGAATAGTTTGCTAGCGAGGATGGTCAAGGAAGGCTGTGAATTTGCTTTCATGGAAGTCAGTTCTCATGCCATCGCTCAAAGGAGGATCGCAGGCGTTCATTTTGCAGGAGGCATTTTCTCGAATATCTCCTTGGATCACTTGGATTATCATAAAACATTCAAGGAGTATATCAACGCGAAAAAGCGCTTTTTTGATGATTTATCGGCTGATGCTTTTGCCCTGACGAACCCTGATGATCGAAATGGGAAGGTGATGGTGCAAAATACAAAGGCCAAAGTCAGTACCTATGCACTTCGAAATTTAGCGGATTTCAAAGTACGCATTATAGAGAATAGATTTTCGGGCTTAGTCTTAAATTTGGATGGCCACGAATTTTATGCAAGATTGATAGGTAAGTTTAACGCTTACAATTTATTAGCTGTTTATGCGACAGCTATTTTACTAGGAGAGGACGCCAAGGATGTACTCGTTGCCCTAAGCAAAATTGAATCAGCGGAAGGGCGTTTTGATTACATCAAAAACCAGCAAAGGAATATCGTTGGTATCGTAGACTATGCACATACGCCTGATGCTTTAAAGAATGTGCTAGAAACGATTGACGCGATACGAAAGCACAACGAACAGGTATTGACGGTGGTAGGATGTGGTGGAGATAGGGATAAAACCAAGCGGCCTGAAATGGCACAAATCGCTTGCGCTTACAGTAATAAAGTAATATTGACTTCGGATAATCCGAGGACAGAAGACCCAAACACGATCATTGAGGAAATGGAGAAAGGTGTTCCCGCCTATTCTACCAACAAGGTTTTATCCATCACGAATAGACGGCAAGCCATAAAAACGGCTTGGTCTCTAGCTAATGACGGTGATATTATCTTGGTGGCAGGAAAAGGACATGAGAAATACCAAGACATTAACGGTGTGAAAAAACCTTTTGACGATAAGGAGATCCTCGCTGAATTTTTATTGAATGATACAATATGATGTTTGATTAAGATGTATGAAATTGCTTAGTGTAATAGTGAATAAATCATACTTCTTACATCGTACATCCTATTTCAAAAGATACTGTCGTCCTAACCCGACTTCCTGCTCGGGGTAACGAAAACGTAGAAAAACAGCAATAGTTACCCCTGAGCCTTTTTTAAGGTTAAAATGCAAAAAAATGTATGATTTATGATGTATGAAAGACTAAGGCGTAAATCATTATTTGCTTGTAAATAATGAAATTATAGCTGCTTGGAGAATCTTTATCGTGAAAGAATTTACGATAATTTCTTGATGCTTCCAAGGGTAAGAGGTTTAAGTAGTTTCACCTCCTCCGCCCTGTGTCCCGATAATTATCGGGATCCTCCAAAGGAGGACAACACCCAACATTAAATAAGAGGTTGCAGGGATGGGTATTCAGAGGCATCACCTCTATTTTGAAGTGTTTGGTCAACGAAGTTGAAATCCCGATAGCTATCGCGGATTGTCCGATGTCCTTTGTCAATGAGTCTTATTTCATTTTTGTGTTTTATTATTCGCTTAATTTTTTGATAACTAAAATAATACGTGCTTTATTCACTATTCACATATCTTGAAAATGCCTTGGAACTTCCAGGAGCAGGCTTATTTAGCTTTATAACTTTCCGAGCTTTGGCAGGTATCATCTTGTCCTTGCTCATTTCTATTTTTATAGGGGAAAAAATTATTAGAAAATTACAAAAAAAGCAAGTAGGGGAAGAAATACGGGATTTAGATTTGGCGGGACAGATGCAGAAGAAAGGAACACCAACGATGGGAGGAATCATCATTATCCTAGCTATCGTTTTGCCTTGCTTGTTATTATGCAAATTGAGTAATGTCTATATCCAATTGATCCTTTTGACGACGATTTGGATGGGAATCATTGGGTTTATAGATGATTATATAAAAGTTTTTAAGAAAGATAAGGAGGGGCTAAAAGGGAAATTCAAAATCCTAGGGCAAGTCATCCTTGGTTTTGTTGTCGCTATGGTCATGCTCTTTCATGAAGATGTCGTTGTAAGGATGTCGCCAGATGAAGCGGCTGCGGGCGGCTATGAGGTGGTGAATACGGTACAAGTGCCGGATAGAACGAATCCAGAGCTACTTAGTCCCATGAGTTATGTGAAAACGACGTTGACCACTGTCCCTTTTATAAAATACCTTGGATTATGCCGTTTTCCTACCATTTTTAGGTGATAATGCTTCAAAAATGGCTTGGTTGGCCTTTATTCCCTTTGTCATCCTCATTGTGACTTCGGTGTCCAATGCTGCGAATTTGACGGATGGTTTGGATGGTTTAGCTACAGGAGTTTCGGCGATTATTGGCGCTACCTTAGGGCTTTTTGCTTATATCTCAGGAAATGTGATAATCTCAGAATACTTGGACATTATGTTCTTGCCGAATTCTGGGGAATTGCTGATTTTTACCGCCTGTTTCCTAGGAGCGTGTATTGGTTTTTTATGGTATAATGCTTTTCCTGCTCAGGTATTTATGGGTGATACTGGAAGTTTGACGCTAGGAGGAATTATCGCTGTTTTGGCCATTATGCTACGAAAAGAATTATTGATTCCCGTGTTGTGTGGAATCTTTGTTGTTGAAAATTTATCTGTAGTAATGCAAGTTTCTTACTTCAAATACACGAGGAAGAAATATGGTGAAGGAAGAAGAATCTTCTTAATGTCGCCACTACATCATCACTATCAGAAGAAAAATATACCCGAACCAAAGATCGTTGCTCGGTTTTGGATTGTAGGCATTTTACTAGCAGCATTGACTATTATTACGTTGAAAATTAGATAATTGTTCTTGGTATGGATTGGGAATTATTGGAAACAAGTCAGCATGAAAAACTTCCCGTCATTATTCTCGGAGGCGGAGAGAGTGGGGTAGGAGCTGCTATGCTTGCGAAGTTCATGGACTTAGATATCTTCGTGTCTGATTTTGGCTCAATTCAGGAAAAATACAAGGAAGAACTAACGGAGTTAGGAGTACCTTTTGAGGAGAATGGACATACAGAAGAACGAATTTTAGCGGCAAGTTGCATTATTAAAAGCCCTGGAATTCCTGAGAAAGCACCCATTATTCAAAAGGCTAGAGCCAAAAAGATTCCTATATTTTCAGAATTGGAATGGGGAGCAATGTTTATGGGCTACTCTAAAACGATAGCGGTAACTGGAAGCAACGTGAAAACGACAACGACGAGTTTAATAGGACATATCCTAAAACAAACAGGTGATGTCGTCAAAGTTTGTGGAAATATAGGCGATAGTGCTTCTAGGATAATAACACGAGATGAAGAAGAAACCTCTTATTTTGTACTAGAAGTAAGCAGTTTTCAGTTAGACGATATCGATGTTTTTATGCCAGATATAGCCGTACTGCTAAATATTACGCCCGATCACTTAGATCGCTATGATTACAGTTTGGACAAGTATGCTAAAGCAAAAATGCGTATAGCTGAAAACCAACGAAAGGACCATCATTTCATTATCAATGAGCATGATGAACAAACGCAGAAACAATTAACGGAAAAGCCGGTTGCTTCTCAGATACATCGGATGAGTGTAGCTAAGTATCTTAAAAATGGCAAAATTACGGTAGATGGATTCTCTTTTAAGTCAACGGATTTAAAGATTAAGGGAAGTCATAACCTTTTTAACGCGATTTGTGCAGTAAAGGTTGCAAAGTTACTAGGAATAAATAATAAAAATATTCTAAAAGGACTTCAAACCTTTGAAGGAGAGCCACATCGCTTGGAATTTGTGAGAACAATCAAAGGCGTTGAGTATATTAATGATACGAAGGCGACGAATGTAGATGCTGTATTCTATGCCTTAGATGCGATGGAGAAGCCTATCGTTTGGATAATAGGAGGAATAGACAAAGGCAATGACTATGAGCCGCTTATGGACTTAGTAGAAGAGAAGGTAAAAGCTATTGTCTGCCTAGGCGCAGATAATACCAAGCTACTAGAAGCTTTTTCCTCCAAAGTGAAAGTGTTTGAAGAAACACAGAACGCAGTAGATGCTGTAAACGTAGCGACTAAATATGCAGAAAGGGGAGATGTTGTATTACTTTCTCCTGCTTGTTCTAGCTTCGATTTATTCAAAAATTACAAGGAAAGAGGAGACCGATTCAAAGAAGCCGTCAAAGCGCTTTAATTGAGATTAGGGTAGAGGGTAGAGAGTAGAGAGTAGTCCGCGATAGGAATCGGGAGTAGAGAGTATGTCCGCGATAGGAATCGGGAGTAGAGATATTCTCTCAAACATCAACAGATAAATGAGAAGATGACTAAAAGTCATCAAATGACCAGTTAGGAACCTATTAACTCCTAACTATTAACTCTTAACTAATAAAGAATTTTGTCAAAAGCGAAAACAACAACGATGTTCGGAAATTTACAAGGCGACAGAGTCATCTGGCTCGTGGTGGCTTTGCTATCCCTGTTTTCGTTATTGGCCATATACAGTGCTACCGGAACCCTAGCATTTCGAGTACGAGGAGGAGACACCGAATACTACTTGTTTAAGCGATTCTTTTACCTAGTAGTTGGTTTGGCTATCATGTACTTATGCTATCGAATACCCTATACGAAATATTCGAAAATGGCACCAGTAGGGATTATTTTATCCATATTTCTACTGGTGATTACCTTAATGTTTGGGGTGACCTACAACGGTGCTACACGGTGGTTAGAAGTCCCCATTTTAGGGGTCACGTTTCAAACCTCAGATTTAGCCAAAGTAACGCTAATCGCTTACATCGCGCGGACGATTTCAGCGAAGCAAGATTATATAAAAGACTTTAACAGCGCATTTTTGCCCATACTCGCACCCGTTTTGGTCGTTTGTGGTTTGATTGCGCCAGCGGATTTATCTTCGGCTCTTTTATTATTTGGGACTTGCATGATCATGATGTTTGTGGGAAGAGTAGATGTGAAATTCATTGGATTACTGATATTATTAGGCATCGTATTGTTTGCCTTTTTAATCATCCTAGGAGAATTTTTCCCTGGAACAGTACGAGTAGAAACGTGGGTGAGTCGAATAAAGGACTTTTTTGTGAATAGTGAGGGCGCAGAGCAAATACAACGAGCAAAAATGGCCATCGCGGACGGCGGTTGGCTAGGTGTAGGGCCAGGAAATAGCGTGCATCGAAATTTTTTACCACACGCTTATTCGGATGTCATTTACGCTTTTTTTATTGAAGAATACGGCTTGGTAGGCGGTTTAGGATTGATAGTCTTGTACTTGACGTTATTATTTCGTTGTGTAAGTTTAGTGACTAGAAGTCCCAAGGCATTTGGAGCCATGTTAGTACTTGGTTTGTGCCTAAGTATGGTACTCCAAGCTTTATTTGGAATGGCAGTATCCGTACACCTTATTCCCGTAACTGGATTGCCTTTGCCGATGATGAGTATGGGAGGAACCTCTTTGTTATTTTCTTGTATAATGTTCGGCATGATACTCAGTGTCAGTCGATATGTGGAGAAAACAGGAACGGAGCGTAAGAAGAAGGTAAAGGAAGAAGAAGCTCCTAGTTCTGATTCCTCGCTCTTGATTGCTGAATAAATAAACCCAACAAAAAATGAAAATTATCATAAGCGGCGGCGGCACAGGAGGCCATGTTTATCCAGCACTTGCCATAGCTAATGCCCTAAAACGTAGAGATAAAGATATTGAGCTATTATTTGTAGGAGCCAAGGGGAAATTAGAGATGGAAAAAGTACCGAAAGCGGGCTATCCCATCGAAGGATTATGGATAAGCGGTTTTCACCGAAAATTGACACTACGTAATCTAATGTTTCCTTTCAAACTCCTTAGTAGTTTGGTCAAAGCATGGGGCATTGTACGTCGTTTTAAGCCGGATGTAGCTGTAGGGGTAGGAGGTTATGCTAGTGGTCCCTTACTAGAAATGGCGGCTCGGCGCGGAGTACCGATTTTGATTCAAGAACAAAACTCCCACGCTGGGGTGACGAATAGGATTTTATCCAAAAAAGCGACCGTTATTTGTACGGCTTATCATGGTATGGAGAAGGTGTTTCCAAAAGATAAAATCAACCTGACGGGAAATCCTGTTCGGACAGACATCATTAATTTGGAAGGAAAACGTGGTGAAGCGCTAGCACATTTCGGCTTCGATCCGAACAAAAAAACGCTCTTTGTCATGGGCGGAAGCCTAGGAGCCAAGACCGTAAACGAAAGCTTAAAAGCGGAATTAGATTTACTGAAACGCGATGATATTCAGGTGCTTTGGCAAGCAGGACGCTTGTATATTGAGGAGTACGCCCCCTTAGTCAAAGACTATCCAAATATAAAGATTACGGCATTTATTGATCGTATGGATTTGGCTTATGCGATGGCGGATGTAGTAGTTTCACGAGCTGGAGCTTTATCCATTTCGGAATTGTGCTTGGTGGGATTACCTACCATACTAGTTCCTTCCCCAAATGTGGCGGAAGATCATCAAACGCATAATGCGATGGCTTTGGTAGATAAAGAGGCAGCGATTTTGGTGAAAGACAAGGAAGCCAAAGCATTATTAGTAAAAAAAGCCTTGCATTTACTGGAGGATTCAGCGATGCAACAGAATTTGAGTGTGAATATAAAAAAACTAGGGCGACCAGAGGCGGCGAATGAAATTGCAGCAGAAGTACTACGGATAGCCAAGGCTCTCCACTAATTATTTTATGGA